>CAYZZH010000006.1:0-41827 GCA_964483005.1 uncultured Candidatus Saccharibacteria bacterium
CACTTGGCTAATGTATGCTCTAGGATGACAGGGATTTATGAGCTAATGGGCCCCGCAAATATGCCACTTAGTGCTATATATCATTCACGATAGGCGACACCATAGAGACCCACTTGAAAACTCCGCGCTAAAAAGCTATGCTACAGAGGTACCTTTGCGGCTAGGCACGCAAACCAACCTCACGTCCGAAACGACACAAAACTACACAGTACCCTACAAATTCAAATCAGTATGCGGATGTGGCGATCATCGTGAAACGATGCAAATCATATCGTAGACGCTCGTCTACCAGTCCGCCAACAAACAATCTCACGTCCGAAACGACACAAAACTACACAGTACCCTACAAATTCAAATCAGTATGCGGATGTGGCGGAATGGTAGACGCGCTAGTTTCAGGTACTAGTGGGGGCAACCCCATGGAGGTTCAAGTCCTCTCATCCGCACCAAAAATACACGCCATTTTTTGTTGTATTTATAGTGTCATCAATCGTTGATATCTCTGTAGTGCTAAAGCAAGGCTTTGCAAATGTGAGCGTAGACAACGAGCATGCCTATTAAACTTCCAAAGTTTCTTCTAAGTTATGTGAGCTTAAAATTATAGTCTTGGTGTCAATGCCAAATGTGTGCCTGATTACGTCTTGAGCGCAGGTTATTGCCTCGTTTAGTTCGTGACCGTCTGTAACACCCAATGCGTCTATATTCAGAAAAAAGTTAGTCGTATCATTACCGATACGTGACAACGCTGTTTGTCGCCATACCCATCTTCGTGAGGCGAGTCTACCGTTGTCTTTCAGCACTATCTCACCTCGGCTTAGGGTCTCTGATCTGTCGTCAAGTGTCGTATCAACCTCGTCTCCATTCGCTGGCTCGAGGCTAACTTCTTGTGTATCGCTAAGAATTGGATGAGCACCAGCAGGCAACACAAACTTGAGGCTTACAATCGTACCAATATCAACTATTGGGTTTATGGAACCAAAAGGCTTATTGGCTTGGATACGTTTTACTAAAGCGTCGACTGACGGACGAAAGTCACGCACTTTCATACCCTCACGAGCAAAAGCCTCTCTCCACGCAGTTAATCTCTTATCGTCTGGGCTTAGCCGCTTCACCTGCTCAACCTCGCGGCGTATTTCATTGCTAAGGTCACCTTTGTTATTGACTCCCTTTGCAATGATGATTGCGCGCCGAAAGTCTGGGTGTTTCTGAAAAATAGTATGGTCAACTTTAAACGTAATTTTGTTCATCGCTGTCTCCTTATCTTATTGTTCTCTTTAGGTCTCGTAGTGCTGGATTGGCCAAAATTGAGCTTAGAGTACTCGCCGTCCAGTTTAGCTCACGATGCTTGAGCAATGCGTGTAGTTCTTCGCCAGACGGCGTTAAGTCACCATCGGCAAAGGCTTTCTCTAGTTCTGACCGAACACCCATATCAATCAAAGTAGCGAGTAACCCCTGTGAGTGAGCTATCAATCTGTCGTGCTCACGAGCTGTTGTTGTCTTTGGCTTTAACCCAATTGCGCGAAAATGACCCATTGCTCGTTGATGATCTCCTGCAATAAATACCCGTAGACTGCTATTGACGAGGCAATGTACAATACAAAACTTACTAGTATCACCTCTGTCTGAGACAGCCACTTCACTATTGTTCATAACACTGTCGTGAAGTATGACAAGTGTGTCCTCAGGTAGTTCGTTGGGTAGTTCGTGCAACAAGAGTGATTGGACAGCCCAATGTACTATTGACGACTGCTCAAGAACCTCCCCTGCAGTACCTACAATCTCTACGTTATCTTTGTCTGCTTGCTCAACAATAAGGTTTGGGTCTATGGCAAGCTCTAGTTCTGTCACCTCTATCGGGCGTTTATCAAAAGCAACAACGTCAAGGCCGGAGCCGACAAGCTGCATAGCCAAACGCTTACCAAGGTCACCTAATCCAATTATTCCAATCTTTTCTCTCATCATTTTCCTTAAATAAAAAAGTACCGCTCTTTAGGCGGTATAGTCTGCATGATTTAGTTTTAAGATTTACGAACGACCAGAAAATACCGCCTTTATATAGTCGGTATACAGATAAGACTGTACGGTCAGTTGTTTCATTGCAACAATAGTACCATATTTCATACCAATATACAATACACGCCCAAGCAGCTTAACTGCGCAAGTATTCTCAATAAAAGCTGACTGGGTGAAAGCTGAGTTTTTGCTATAGCTCAGACGCACGATGAACTAGTGGAGGCTACTTTTGTAATGCATGCAGTGCCATCAAAAGGTTGTGACCGCCCGATTTTGGCGTGCGACCTCTGCTGTATAGGTTACTGTTCTCTCGGTTTTATGTGGGGTGAAAAATCTAGCGGGTAATCGGGAATACCGATAGATATTCCGTAGACAGTCGCCTCAGTTACATTGCGCCTCTCGCATTTTGGTCTACTAAACCGCCGACAATCAGCGCCCAATAAATTTCCTCATCACCATCGTAAATGTATTCTGTAACAGTGTGGCTGGCTATGTCGCCTTCTGTAGTGCTTTTGTACGTCAGACGACCTTTGCTGTACTCGGCTGGACCACGAAATGGGTTGTGCTTGTCTGGGTGCTGTAGGGCTTCCCGCAAAAAGTCATAGACCAGGTCTGCTGGACGGCTTATTCGACCATAGTAGGCTTCAAGAAACACCGGCTGATCTTTGTAAAAAATCACCAAGCGTCCGCCGTACGGTTCACCGCCAAAAAAGTTATCATGCATACGGTAGTTGCCTTCGTGGTAGGTAATCGTGCGGGAGCCGTCCGTTTCTGTACGCGTATGTGCCGCACCAGTGGCATGAGGTATGTTGGCGCGTGTTAGAAACGCCTGTAGCTCGTCGAGATTTACGCCACTCATACTGCTAATAATACTCGTGTTCGGTAAAAATATCAAACAAGCTTAAACAACCCTGGAACAAAAGGCCAGGACTGGAATTGGCTACGAAATGAAGTCGGGAAACGCAAGCAACGAGCCGGGCGCGCTAGAGCAAATCGCTGGCGATGATGCATACTTGAAAAGAAAAACACCTGAGAGATAACTACCGTGAGCCAATAACCGATCTCATCCGTACAAATGCAATAACTCTGTATGCGACTCTCCGCCAAGTATAATCACCCAGCTGAGAAGCCGAAATCAGGGATATAATCATGCAATGACACGCATATTCTACATGCCAGGCTCCGGCCACGAAGACCAGCCACCACCTAAACCGATGCAAAAAGGCTTCGATGCCTGGCTGTAGATGAACGAGTACGAGATTATGATGTTCATGGTCGACGAGATGCCGCAGCTGAACAAACTAGGCCCCAGCCTTGCTGCACTGGAGATTCTCGGCGAAGAACTGGTGACGCACTTTCCGAGCTATAAGGCGGCCTTGTCGAGCGAGGAAGGGCGTCAGTTCATCGATAGGGCGCAGCGATTCTACGGAGAGTACTTCATCCGCGAGTGCGGCGGCGAATGGGGTCTGTTAGTCACGACGGCCCTGATGCCGCGAACCTTGCAATTCGCCTGCCGTATACCGACGAATCCTACCTCCGACCACTAGCCGACATCGTTACAGCCTTGACGCGGCCAGATTCTAGAACCCTAGCCCGAATTGCGGATTACGCGTCTCAAGACTTTGCTGAGTGGTCCACGCAGATACTTGGCAAATAGGGTTAGGGGTCGCTTACAAATGACTCAGGTGCTAAAAGCCAGGCCTTTAGCAGATGAGGAAAATGCGGATTTGTTTGGGATGGATAAAATAACAGGGGTGGGTTTTGTCTGGGGCGTGGACCGTACAACCGCACAGACACAGGATCGCACAGCCTCAAGCTTGACATTTAGCCGGGCCGCCAACGTTTGGTCTGAATGTATCCGACAGCGAATGAGGCCGTCGACTTGGTTGAGCTCGCGGTACTGTCCCTCAAAACTTATCAGTTACTACCAGATGTCCGCGTGTTTGGCTAGTTTTTTGGGATGTTGCCGGTAATGATCGACCAGGTGGCGACGGTTGTGTAGCGGTCGATGTCGGTGTTAAGACGCCCTTGGTCGAGACCATAGACATCACCGCGCGTTACGTACAGTGTTTGTGGTTGGTAGAGCGCGATTGCTGGGGCGTCTTCTTGCCAGGCTTTGAGAAACGCCTTGTACTTTACCGTCCGCACCGCTGTGTCTAGACGGGTACGGCCAGACTCTAGCGCTTCGTCGGCGACGCGTGAGTTGTATTCAGAAAAATTAAGTCGGTTGTTGCTGCGCATATCTGCCTGGCTGCTATGCCAGTACGCAAACACATCGGGGTCCTGCCCAATCGCCATGCCGTACAAAACAGCGGTGTAGCCGTGCGTCTCGACTATGCTCTGTAGCTCGGCCGCCTGCTGGTACTGTGGCTGCAGACGCACGCCCAGTGGCTTCCAGGTTGACTCAATTGCCTGCAAAACCGTGTGGTTTTCGGCGGTGTCTTCGGCAACGACCGGAATGGTGAGCGGCTGTTTGTCTTTGCTCCGCATGCCATCGGCGCCGCGCACCCAGCCGGCTTGATCGAGCGCTGTGCTGGCAGCTTCGGGGTTGTAGTTGGGCTGATCGTAGGTTTTGTCGTATGGCGTTTGACCTATTAAAAACGGTTGCCGCACCGGTCGATTGTGGCTGCCGAGACTGCTAATAATGGCTTTTCGGTCGGTGCCGAGCACCAAAGCCCGCCGCACAGCGCTCTCTTTGAGTAGTGGCGTTGTTGTCTTAAAAAACAGCATGCGCGCCGCCGAAACCGTCGAACGATGCACCACCGAAGACGCGTCGTTACGAACCAGGTCGGGCACCGTTTTTAGCCCAGACATCGCTAAAATTGATCGTTTTTGATACGCAGCAATCATGTGTTCTTGGTCTTCGTACGTTTGCAGGGTAAAGCCTTCGAGACGGGGCGCTCCAGCATGATACTGCGGAAAAGCTTTCAGAGAGACTAGCGCCGTAGCACCGCCAGGGCTTGCAACGCTCCCAAGCTGCAGGGTGTCCCAGCTAAGTGGGCCCGCGCCAACTGGTCGGCTGGTGTTAAACTCGTGACCACGCAGTTTTGTCGGCGCAATACTGCCTAAAACATGCCGGGGTATAATGCCGGTTGTCAAACTATGCGGAAAAGCCGTCAGGGCGTTGGGCAGACGAAACACCACCGTTAACTTGTCTGGCGCGGTGACTGTCACACCCTGCCAACTGCTACGAAACGGTGAACCAGCGTCGGGGTTTTGGATGGTTTTATAGGTAAAGACTACATCGTCGCTGGTGAGTGGTTTGCCATCGTGCCACTGCACATTTGGTTTGAGTCGTACGGTGTATGTCTTACCGGTGTCGTCTAGCTGATACCCAGCCGCAACATCGCCCACCAACTGAGTGCCCCGGTAATAAAACAAGCTAGCAAAAACCAAGCGCGAAACCGTCAAGTCGGCTGGCCCAGCGGCGTATATGGGATTAACGTTTGCCAGAGAACCCACCACACCTTCGGTGTACATGCCACCCGCCACCGGACCGGGCCGCAAATAGTACTGGTTAAGGCCCACTGTCTGCACGACGACAAGAACCGGTAGTACCACCACCAACACCAGCCAGCCAGTAACAAATCGTTTGACGTTCATAAGCCGGTCGAGCCGGTTAAAAAAGTTTGAATCCAGCTTGTTTTCGGCCTCAGTTGTCACCGCTTCGACTTGTTGTTGCCGGCGGCGTAGTAAGCGGCGTAGCCGGAGCCGAGTCGGTTTGTCAACAATACTCATGACACGTTTGTCCCACCGTTTTATCCAAAAATTATGCCCGCCATGATAGACAGCACAAACACCAGTGCCGACAATATAGTAAGCTGGTAAATAGTTTTGTCGGTGCCCCGCCGCTCGGTGTTTACTTCGCCACTGCTGCCTATACCTGCACCCAGTGATGCACCCCGCGTCTGCACTAAAATAAGCAGTGTCATAAAGAGCATGCTGGCAATGGTAAGATAGTTGTATATACTCATCGTCTTTCTAGTATAGCGGTGACGAGATAATTTACCAAACCTATGATAAGCCCCGTCAAAATCGCCGTCGTAAAGCTTTCGATATGCAGCGGTTCGTACAGTTTGCTTGCTAGGTACACCGTAGCACCATTTATTACCAACATAAACAGACCGAGCGTTAGCAGTATGGCCGGTAGGCTGGCCAGTACCAGCAGGGGCCGTAATAGGGCGTTAATAACCGCCAAAATTGCTCCTGCCGTCACCACCACTCCCAAGCGGTTTTGATAGTTCACGGCTCCGCCGAGCAACCCCGCTGCTACCCACAGCCCGAGGCTACAAATAAACCAGCGCAGAAAATAGGTGTATAAAAACCCCCGGTACGGTACGGTCGACATATGCTAGGGATTATAAAACATATGCGTCATAGGCACAATCACCACTTAAATTTTGTGTGCCCGTTTTGGTTACTAACAGATCATCTTCGAGCCGTACGCCAATGCCTTCTTCTGGTATGTATATCCCTGGTTCGCAGGTGAGCACCATACCTGGCTCGAGCGGTGCACTGTAGTCACCAACATCGTGCACGTCTAGTCCCAAAAAGTGCGAGGTAGCGTGTGGGTAATAGCGCCGAAGCGCCGCGCGGTCGTCTGGGTTCGTAGCCAGGCCGAGCCGCACCAAGGCACGGCCCATCTGTGTGGCAACGTAGTTTTCGTACGTTTTTAAGTCGACGCCAGGCTGTAAAAAGGCGGCCGCAGCCTGCTGCACGTCTTTCACAGCGTCGAGCACGGCTTGCTGCCGGTCACTCGGAGGCTGCAAACTGAGCGTCCGGGTAATGTCGGCCGCATAGCACTCGACCTCGGCGCCCACATCAACCACTAGTAGTTCCCCCGCGTGTAGTCGCCCGCTGTTGTCAACATAGTGCAAAGTGGTAGCGTGTGGGCCGCTCGCAATGATTGGCGTATAGGCATGACCGCTGGCGCCGCGAGCTCGAAACCCAGCACCCAGTGCAGCCTCAAGCGCGTACTCGTACGTAAACTGCCTAAGCCGGTCGGCCTGCCGCAGCTCGTCTATCACCTCGGTTGTGACAGCCACCGCTGTTTTGATAGCCTCGATTTCGGCCGGCTGCTTACGTGCTCGCAAATAGGCAATTTCACTGCGCACATCGTGTATAGCTGTCGTCGCGACCGCGCGGCTCAGCTTGCGCCACAAACGTTGCCGCGCCGGGTTCGCGTAAAACGCGTAGTGGCGATGGTAGGCGGTGGGCGGTTTTAGGGTGTGTACCCTACCGGCACGGCGAATGTCCGCGACCAATTGCGCCTGTCCCTCTCGTGCCGACAAAACACTCGACACACCAGAGCGAACACTTAGTGCAGCTGTGTCTAAGGCGCCATCAAAAACATCTCGCACTGCATTGCTTGGCGGTAAAATAAGATACGTTTGCGCTTCGGTCATAACAAGCACCAGGTCGGGTTTGTCGAGACCAGTTAGGTACCAAAAATTACGGTCTTGCGCAAACGGCATGGTGGTGTCGGCCGAGCGCTGCAGTAGGCCGTTAGCCGTTACAACTATCGGCGCGCTGTCGCCAACACGTTCGCGCAAACGACGTCTATTCCCCACAAAAAACCCTGCCTCAAAGTGTGACCTCATACCAGCCAGTATACCCTACCTTCACCCAACACACACAAAAGATCCCAACTAAGGATCTGATCCTTACCAGATAGCGAAATGGTGACTTTATGTGGGGTGGGTAAAATAACAGGGGTGGGTTACAGCTGGGTTTTGGGCTTGGACTGTGGGTTATATCCGCTAGTGAGTTCTTGTTAGGCGCCACCAGATGCTTGGGGAGGACGGCGCATGGGCTAGTTTGAGCGATGTGCCAGCGTGCACGGTGTTGGTACGAAGGTTGACGGTGGCAACGGCCGCATTTGACGCGTACGGAGTCGTAAGCGTTTGCTGTTTGACCAGGGGCGTTCCCTTCCAGCGCACCAGTTCGACGGCGTGTTCGGCCACAACCGGTGCGCTCGCACCCCAGGCGGTTCTGACTATGCCCACGGGTTGTCCCTTTTGTAGGTACGTAATATGTTCGAAGTTTTGGGCGGCACTCGCCGCAAGGGCTTCACTTTGGCCAAGCGCCTCTGGTAACGATGCTGCCCCCAGCACCGTACCGGCTAGGTGTATGGTGTGGCCCGCAACGATTGTTTTGGCAGTAAAAAGCAGTCCGCCCGGGTTTTGTTCGTTGTTGCCTGTTTTTAGCCCGTCAATCCCGGCCTTGCCGAGTGCCCGGTTGTAGTTGCGTAGTTCGCCCGCGTAGGGAAAAACGGCGCTCGTTTGACCAGCTATCTCCATAAGCACCGGCTGTTTCATGGCCAGTAAGCCCAGCTGGGCCAGGTCGTTGGCCGTACTGGTGGTAGAAGGGTCGAGACCGCTGGCGTCGCTACCTACGCGCGTCTGCGTAAGGCCATTGCGCGCTGCGTAGGCGTTGGCATACGTGGCGTAGCCTTGGCTGCTGCCAAACGCCCACAGCGCCAAACTATCGGCAATGTTGTTTGCCGAAGGGATCATCAGTGCCTGCAGTGCCTGGTACAGACTTAGCCGTTCACCTTCGTACACCGGCAGGTTCGAGCCGTTTTGAGCAAGTTGCTGCTGATAAAACCCGACGTCGGCCGGACCAATCACCAGCAGCGGACCGGCGTCGCCCGGTTGCAACGGGTATTTTTCGAGCACACACAGTGCGGTGATAACCTTGGCAATGCTCGCGGTGGCAATCGGCTGAGTCCCGTTATGTGTCGCCACAACACCGTGCTCGCTTGTGGCTAGTGCGGCCATGCCACTGGCAGGCCACGCAGCAGAGTTCGGACTTGGGGCGGGTACCGCCGGCAGATCTAGCGCTATGGTAGGCGACGGCAAGGGACGAACATAATTGACCGCCAGTAGCACGGCAAAAACCAGGCACAGCACGCGCACATACCGTTTCCAGCGCCGCTTTTTACGAACAATTGTTTTTGGTGGAATATGCACAAGCCTCATCGTGTTTTTATCATACCAGACCCAGTCGGCAAGCCTCCCCTTATCCTGTGTGAAGAGGGACGAGTGCCCCAACTCACAAATCCCCTATCACCATAACCGACCATCTTCCGGTTCATAAACCGTCCTTTTTTGTTCAGTGTACATCCGTTACCCTTCACAAAAACAGAACAGTTTCTGAACTCGGAATCTGGCAGTTCTATGATAGGGTACTTGTGAGTTGGGGTACGAGGTTGAGTGGTATACTGCATACAGACTTTATGAAACAGCCGACAGCTAAAAAGAAACCAGCCAAAACCACGCGCGTCTCTGCGCGCACCAAAAAAGCAACTCCATCGCCCCGCCCGGTTGCTCCGCGTCGGCTTGCGCCCACCAAGCGGCAGTGGCGCCAGCCCCGCACTTGGCTTCGCTCGGGCAACCGCTCGCACACGCCACTCCCTGCCGCCCGCGCTATTCTCAAAACTGCCCTTGCCCTGGTCTGGCAAGCCCGTCGTCCGCTGGGTATATGTTTTTTGCTGTACACGGTTGCTGTCTTTTTGTTTGTGCAAGGGGTTGTCGCCCAAGACACGTTTACAGAGAGCAAACACCTCCTCGACAGCTTGCTCAGTGGCAGTGCGGGACGCGCCCAAAGCATTGCCATGCAGCTCGCCCTGTTGTTTGACGGTACCGGCGGCAAAGCGGTCAATCCGGGTGGTGGTGTGGTGCAAACCATGCTGTTTGTGCTGTGCAGCCTTACCTATATTTGGATATTGCGGCACCTTTCAGCGCAAAAAACCGTGACTGCTCGCCAGGCGCTGTACTCGTCTACGACGCCGCTCGTGCCGTTTTTTGTGCTGCTCGCACTCTGCGGCGTACAGTTGTTGCCGCTGAGCATTGGTTCGTACGTGTATACGCTTATGTCGTCGAGTGGGATTATGGCGCAGTGGTACGAATACGCTATTGCGGGTACAGTGGCGCTGCTGCTTATGCTGTGGTCGCTGCGCATGCTTACCACAACGGTGTTTGCACTCTACATAGTCACTCTCCCCAACATGACACCGCGCCGCGCCTACCAAAGTGCCGGTCAACTGGTAAAAAACAGGCGACTCGTTATTTGGCGTAAAATAGTGCTGTTGCCGGTTTTTATTGTGGTGGTTACCAGTCTTGTTATGCTGCCGTTTTTGTTGCTCAATGTGCCGTTTGCCGCCTGGATTTTTACGCTCGTGTCGCTCGCGTGGTTGCCGCTGGTGCATAGTTTTTTGTACTGTCTGTACCGGGAGCTGCTGCAAAATGAACGCTAAAGCTCCTCCGGCGAGCGTTGTTACCCGCGTGGCACAGCTGCGAGCGCTTATCGACGATTACCGTTACCACTACCACGTGCTTGACCAATCAACCATGAGCGAAGCCGCCGCCGACAGCCTCAAACACGAGTTGTCTCAGCTAGAGCAAAAGTACCCCTCGCTTATAACGCCACAGAGTCCTACGCAGCGGGTGGCCGGTACGGCCCTAGACAAATTTACCAAAGTGACACACCGTGTCCCGATGATTAGCCTGCAAGACGTCTTTAACCGTGAGGAAGTCGAAGCCTGGGTGCGGCGAACCGACAAACTGCTCCCCGCCGGCAAACACGAGTTTTTTTGCGACGTAAAAATGGATGGCCTGGCCTGCGCTCTCGTGTACGAAGATGGCGTTTTGGTACGGGCCATAACCAGGGGCGACAGCCGCGTCGGCGAAGATGTCACCACAAACGTGCGTACCATTCAGAATGTCCCCTTGCGACTCCGCAACGAAGCGAAATTTGCCCACTTTCTCCAGGGGCGCACCGAAATCCGCGGTGAAATTATTATGACCAAGGCAGACTTTGCCGCGCTCAACAAACGACAACAGGCCGCCGGAAAACCCACATTTGCAAACCCGCGCAACCTCGCCGCCGGCACCATACGCCAGCTTGACCCACGCCTGGTGGCAGAGCGACCCCTTAGTTTTCGCGCCTACGACTTGCTGCGCGACGATCCCAGCGACGTACCATCGTATGCCTACGCCTATGAAACGCTTGGTATGCTTGGCGTTACCCGGAGCACCCATACACGCGTAGTCCAAGGCATTGACGCGGTTATGGCCTACGCCGACGCCTGGGAGTCAAGGCGTCACGACCTGCCCTACAACACCGACGGCTTAGTTATAAAAGTAAATGATCGCGCTCGCTACGCCGAACTAGGTGTAGTGGGCAAAACGCCCCGTGGTGCAGTGGCGTTCAAATACGCCGCCGAAGAGGCAACGACAGTGGTCAAAGACATTGTGATTTCTATAGGCCGCACCGGTGCCGCCACGCCGGTCGCCGTGTTTGACCCGGTGCAGGTAGCTGGCAGCACGGTGCAGCACGCCTCGCTGCACAACGCCGACGAAATTGCCCGGTTAGATGTGCGACGCGGCGACACGGTCATTATATATAAAGCGGGCGACATCATCCCCCAAGTCGAACGCGTCCTCACCGAACTACGTCCAAAGCATTCGGTTGCCCTAGACTACCAGGCAGAGCTCGCCCGCCAGTACCCAGAGTTGGAGTTTGAACGACCGCCTGGCGAGGTAGTGTACCGCGTGAAAGGCGCCACCTCTGACCTTATCTTAAAACGCGCGCTCGAACACTTTGCCTCCAAAGGGGCGCTCGACATTGACACCCTGGGCGAAAAAAACGTCGTTGCGCTGGTAGATGCTGGCTACGTGAAAGACCTGGCCGACGTTTATTTGCTTACCAAAGACCAGCTGCTGCAGCTCGACCGCTTTGCCGATGTTTCTGCCCAAAAACTGCTGGACGCCATTGCCGACAAACGCACACCGCCGCTCGAGCGCTTTCTGTACGGGCTGGGAATCCGCCACGTGGGCGTTCAAACCGCGATAGACCTGGTGCATCGCTTTGGCTCGCTCGAAAAACTAGCTGCAGCCAGCCTCGACGAACTGCAAACGGTAGACGGTGTCGGTGTGGTGGTGGCGGAGTCGATTGCCGCGTGGTTTGCCGACGCAGACAATCTTGCACTGCTTACCAAGTTTAACGCTTCAGGGGTAGAACCGCACTACGAGGTAAAAACAGGTAGCCTGGCAGGGAAAAAGTTTGTGGTCACCGGCACGCTCGAAACCATGAGTCGCGACGAAGCGGCCGAGCGCATCCGCTCCCATGGCGGCACCTTCCACAACAGCGTCGGCAAAGACACCACCTACCTCGTCGCCGGCGGCAAAGTTGGCGCCAGCAAACTCAAAAAAGCCCAAGCCTACGGTGTTACCGTTATCGACGAGTCCGCGTTTTTATCTTTACTCACGCAATAATCCACGACAACATCATCTCCTTCAGCATTGTTTCCAGGCTGACCCATCTACACTTTCTGAATGTCTGAGCCCTTCGACTGCGCTCAGGGTAAATCCCTTCGACTTCGTTCAGACAAACGCCTTCGAAAGATCCCGTCCGTAATGCATCAGACGAGATCTCTCCGCAGAACCTGCCCCGTGCTACGACACGGGGGTCGAGATGACAACGGAGTAAAAAGTGCACGTGGGTCAGTTCCAAAACGCCTACCACACGATGTGAGAGTATTCTTACGCTATTCTTCGTCGGCCCTACCCCATTCTCAGCCATCACATCTACCACACATCTCGCTTATTCTTGCTAATAACCTGCACATACGTGTACGTTATTAGGTATGGCACGGAGTGAGACGACCAGTTTGTTTATTGATGATGTGATACGTTTTGGCGTGGTTGCGGCTACGACGGGGGCGGTGATACTCGCGCCCAGCATTATGATTGCGCTCGATAAACCCCTGTCTAAACTGCTGACTCATCTCAACCGTAGAGATGACGAGCTCAGTCGTCAACGCGAAGTAAAGCGCGTTATATCCTACATGAAAAGTCAGGGCTATCTAGCGGGTGACTACGAGCATGGCCTGCAGGTAACAGCAAAAGCTAAAAAGCGGCTCGCCAGCCGTGAAGCAGCGCTAACCGCACAACCACCAGCAGTGTGGGACAAAAAATGGCGAATCATCATGTACGATATTCCAAACACTCATACGAGTGCTCGTCACGAAATTCGCCGAAAGTTACGTGCCTACGGCTGTTTTCACTTGCAGCGTAGCGTGCTAATTACGCCGTTTGCGTGTTTTGACGACGTTGCCCACCTTCGCCCTTACCTGCGACGTAGAAAAATACGTCACGTATTTCGAAACCAGCACGCTCGCCAACGTCAAACCGTTGCTGCGACGTTTTGCACAAAAATATCCAGAAACGCGTTTCAAATAACTGGCACGTATGTGCATGTTATTTGCAGGTTTGTGCTGGCCGGCAATTGTCTTAAGGTTACTTCATCAAGACTGCTAAATCGCAGTGCGGTTGTTGCTAATAGTAGTGTCGTTGCCCATTAGACTGATAGTTGGGTGGGGTGCAATATTTGGAACGCTCAGGCTTGTCTGGCGGGGTGCTAATGCATTGAGCCGTTGACTTGGCTGAGGGCGTACGAAACCTGGTCGGCACTGGGGATTTGGAGTTCCCATGACTGGTAGATTGTGTCGTCATCCATCACAATAAGGACGCACGGCAGGGTGGTGAGGCTGTAAAACTCTGTAACTTTGCGACCGTCGTCGCTGCGCGGGTCAAGGTACACCACCTGTGTTTCGTCAGGTGTAAGTGCGTCGACCTCCACACCGTAACGCTTCAGTCGCTCTTCGCTCATGCTGGTGCCGTCACCTATAATGTATACGGCTGCCCCGTCTCGATCTGGTATGTTCGTAAAAGATAAACCCATAGTGGCAGTATACCACTAACTTTCTTTACGCGCGATGGCGGCGGCTTGCGTAAGATGCGTCGCTAAGAAACCTCTAAAACACCCGGAAACAACGCTACTTTTCGTGCCTCAAACCCGCGGTTTCGGCGGTTTTGCTTGACAAATTGCACGTTTTGATTATGCTTAAGAGAGTTCGTGCGCCAAAGCGGCGCTTGAAACAAACACCTCACTAACAAAACAGGTCTGTGCCGGTACAGTTGACATACGTCACTCTGCCTGGTGTCTCACGACACTTCACCCGCCGCGGGTGGGCGCGCACGAAAGCAAAAACGGGCGAGACTGCCCGTTTTTGCTTTCGTAATCACCAGATGAACTGTATATACCCAAATGACTCAGACTACCAAACTTGTAGACAGATGATCGCCGAGGTGAAATAGACTGAAACTGACAAAGCCTATCTGGATACGCTGCGAAAGTTTCAGTCTATTTCAACCGGTGAGGGCTGGCTAGAAGTTTGGTAGTCTGGGTTTTTTGGGTATAATATAGTCTAATCCGCTATAGGAGAGTAGCTCAGTTGGTAGAGCATCGGTCTCCAAAACCGAGGGTCGCAGGTTCGAGTCCTGTCTCTCCTGCCAGATAGATTATGAAATTCACGACTGACTCAGTTGAAGACGCAGTACAAGTTGTTTTTGAGTACATAGCTCAAGAGCTAAGAGCAGGTCACCACGTGCTTTGGTTGACGAGCGGCGGATCGTGCATTGCACCGCAAGTAGAAGTTATGACACAATTGCGGGAAGTTCTGCACGATAAGATTGTATATCTGACTGTTTTACCCGTAGACGAACGGTTTGGCGCTATAAGACATGCTGACTCAAATACTGAACAGATGAGAAAAGCCGGGTTTATTGCCCATAGCGCTGCATGGCATGATGTACTGAGTAGGAATATGCCATTGCAAGAGACCGTCTTGTATTATAGTGAGCTGACCGCCGAAGCTTTTGCTGAAGCGAACGTCGTGGTCGCTACACTTGGCATGGGCACAGACGGACATACAGCCGGTCTTTTACCTGGAAGCCCTGCCGTAACAGATACAGTTTCTACCGTGGTTGGCTACGAATGGTCAGACTATACCCGGATGACGCTCGGCGTTTCCACACTACTAAAGATACCCACGGCGTTTTTGCTGGCGTATGGGGAGGGGAAAAAACAGGCGCTTGAGCGGTTACGGCAAAACGACGAACCGGTCGAGCAGTTGCCGGCGAAAATCTTATATGACATTGCTGACGTCACCGTTTATAATGACTATATAGAAACGTGAGGAGGGTGCATGAGTAAAGAGTTTATAGTGTCTAGTTTTCAGTTTATAGGTAAGTACCTCCGACCTGCAGCTATCTTAAAAACTACAAACTACAAACTACAAACTACCCCGGCAGGCTGGGACAAGTTTATAGTGTCTAGTTTTCAGTCTATAGCAACATTCCAACCTTCCGCTTCTTCCCTACAAACTACAAACTACAAACTACAAACTAATAAACACCACATACTTCCGACGACCGGGAGGGGCTTATGAAAATACTCGTTCACGGCCTGGGTCGCATGGGCATGCAAATCGCTCGCAAGCTGGCCGAAAGTGGCGAGCACGAAGTCTACGCCCACAACCGCAGTCCCGAGCCCATGGAAGAAGCGGCCTCGTATGGGGCAAGACCCACCCCTGATATTTCGGACATCCCGGCTGCATTTGGCGAGCAGCGCGCAGTCGTGTGGGTTATGTTGCCAGCCGAAATCACCGAGCAGGTTGTGCTAGACTGGACGACGCGTCTGCCCAAAGACTCCATTGTTATCAACGGAGCAAACTTTGACTTTCGCGAGACCAAAAAACTGAACGAAAAGGTCGAAGCAGCTGGCCTACACCTGGTCGATATAGGGGTCAGCGGCGGCATATGGGGCTACCACAATGGCTTTCCGCTTATGTGCGGCAGCGACGATGAAGCAGCGTTTGCGTACTTACGACCAGTGTTAGAAACGCTGGTGCAGCCTGGCGGCATGTACGCCCGGTTTGGCACGAGCGGCGCTGGCCACTACGTTAAAATGGTGCATAACGCCATAGAATACGGCATGATGCAAAGTCTTGGCGAGGGCTTTCGTATGTTGCACGACGGCCCATACGCCGGGCAAATCGACCTTGCAACCGCGGCCGACCTATGGCAGCACCACAGCGTTATTACCAGTTGGCTAACCGAGCTCAGCCGACAAGCGCTGGCCGAAAACCCCGAGCTCGAAGGTGTTAGTGGCTACGTGGCCGAGAGCGGTGAGGCGCGCTGGACGCTTGAAGCGGCGCGGGACATGGGTATTGAGCTCCCAGCAATTCAGGCCGCGTTTGATGTGCGTCTGCGCTCACAACAAGGCGAAACCAACTTTGCCACCAAAGTCGTCGCGGCGCAACGCGGCAAGTTTGGCGGACACAACCTTAACGGTGAGGGGCGCGCCGTCCCAGGCGCTCAGCCAGCAACGGGCACAGCGGTCACCGACACCGCCCAGGGCAGTGCCTAATGGACTACCGCGAAAAACCCCTGCTACTGGTGATTTTTGGGATTACTGGCGACCTGGCGGCACGCAAACTTTTGCCGGCGCTGTACGCCCTGCGCAAAAAAAACCAGCTGCCCGAACGCATGCGGATTGTTGGGCTCAGCCGACAAACTGTTTTGCCCGACGAACTCTACGAGACACTACGGCAACGCATGGCGGGCAAAGATTTTGACGAAGACGCCGTGCGCTACCTGCGTTCGGTGACCGACATGGTGCAGCTCGACATGGAAAACCCCGAAGACTACGCGCGGCTTCGTACCCAGTTGCACGACGTTACTAAAGAACTTGGACCGGGTGCAAGCCGTCTGTACTATCTTTCTATTCCGGCGCAGGCGTTTACGGCGGTGGTCTCACATTTGGGTCAAACCGGACACAACGAACCGTTTGAGGAAGACGCCGACCGGCCGCGTATATTGGTCGAAAAACCGTTTGGCTACGACACGCAGTCTGCGCACGAGCTTATCGATGTGCTCAACGCCAGTTTTAGCGAGCAGCAAGTGTTTCGCATAGACCACTATTTGGCCAAAGAAACGGCCCAAAACATTTTGACGTTTCGGTTCCAAAACCCGCTGTTTCAGTCTATTTGGAACGCGCGGCATATTGAAAGCATACGGGTTTCGGCGTTTGAAACGATTGGCATAGAGGGGCGCGCCAACTTTTACGAAAAAACCGGGGCGTTACGCGACTTTTTGCAAAGCCACCTGCTACAGCTTTTGGCACTGATTACCATGGAAAACCCGGGGCGACTCGACAGCACCAACATACACCGGGCAAAGCTGCGGCTACTCGACAGTATTGCCACGGTCGAAGAGCACGAAGTCGACGCCGTGACATGCCGCGGCCAGTACGACAGCTACCGCCAAGAGGTCGCAAATCCCGTCTCGCGCACCGAAACATTTGCCCGGCTATGTCTTACCATCGACAACGAACAGTGGCGTGGTGTCGGTGTTACGCTCGAGACGGGGAAAGGTTTGGCCGAAAAGCTTTCGGAAGTGTACGTACGGTTTCGCCCGACGGCCGAGTCGACTGGTACCAACGCACTAGTGTTTCGGCTGCAGCCACGCGAGGGCATTACGCTACTACTGCAGGCCAAACAACCCGGACTATACGACGATACCGAAGAAGTGGAAATGGATTTTGACTACGCCAAGTCGTTTGGCGATACCTCTGAGGCGTACGAACGGGTGATCATAGACGCCATACGGGGCGAACAAGCGCTGTTTGCCTCGAGCGCGGAGGTGCTTTCTTCGTGGCGGATTGTCGAAAATGTGCTAAAACGCTGGGCGCAAACCGACGAAGGCCTGCGCCACTATGCGATCGGTGCCGCCAGTGACACAATTGTCTAAAACTGTGCACAAGTTACCATAAAAAATGTAAGAATCCTTACAATTACGCTTGTGCTTACCGGGCGAGAGGCATATAATCGCAGGTAGAAACAAATTGAGTTACAACATAGGACGAAAACTATGAGGGTACTAATGTTAGGGTGGGAACTGCCACCACACCATACCGGTGGAATGGGTATTGTGTGTTATCAAATGTGTCGGCAGTTGGCGCGCAGTGGCGCAGAAATAGAGTTTGTGTTGCCCTACACGGCAGATTTTTCGCACATCGACTTTATGCGGGTTAATCCTTCGGTGCCAGCGGGCGTCGAGCAAGTGCTGCGACTGCACAGCGGTGGTGGCAGCACTTACGACAGCCAGTATTTCGAGTATGTCGCTCCCGACGGCACAGTACGTGGCACCGCCATGGCCGAGCACCAGGCAAACTACGCACAGTACGTTGCGCGGCTGGTGCAGCTTAGTGAGTACGACGTCATCCATGCTCACGACTGGCTCACGTTTCGAGCGGCGTTGGCGGCGAAACAGCTGTCTGGCCGACCCCTGTTCGTGCACATTCATTCAACCGAATACGACCGTGCAGGTGGGCACAGTGGCAACCCGCTGGTGCGCGAGATTGAGTACATTGGGCTCCAGCTGGCCGACAAAATCTTTGCGGTGAGCGAAGCGACCAAACAAACTATTATTCGCGAGTACGGCATTGCCCCCGAAAAAATCGAGGTCGTCCACAACGCCATGGAGTTCCAAGCCCACGAGCTTCACGAAGACCGCTCCGACAACGCCTTCCGCTACCTAGCGCGCATGCGCGAGGCTGGCTACGGGGTGGTGGTGAGCGCTGGTCGTTTGACCATACAAAAAGGCTTAAGCCACTTGCTCGACGCCTTTCGCCTGGTGGTTGACAAGCGGCCAAAAAGCTTGCTGCTTATCGTGGGTCCAGGCGAACAGTACGAAGAGCTGGTCGAGTACGCGGCCGAGCTTGGTTTGAGCGGCAATGTGCTGTTTACGGGTCACCTGAATGGTACGGGCAAAGAGTGGCGCGACGCGTTTCGGGTAGGTGATCTTTTTGTAATGCCGAGCGTGTCGGAACCATTTGGCCTCACGCCATTTGAGGCGCTGGCTCAGGGTACGCCGGTGCTTATTAGCAAGCAAACGGGTTCCAGCGAAATTTTACGCCACGTGCTAAAGGTCGACTACTGGGACACGCGTGAAATGGCCAACCATATCTGCGCCGTACTAAACAACACGGCGCTGGCCGACACCCTGGCCGAACACGGACAGCACGAGCTGCACCAGCAAAACTGGAAACAGCCCGTTAGCCACATGATGCGCCACTATCACCACCACGTTCGTCGCAATCCGCATACCCGCCGCGCACACCACGTGTCCCACAAGGAGGCTGCCTATGCTGTTTGATTATACCGGCGCAACAACGCCAGCGCAGCGCAATACTGCTCGGCCAGACACCGATTCGTCGTCTCAGCCGCAAGCCAGCCAGGCCGCTCGAGCAATTGTGCTGTACCTGCACGTGCACCAACCCTACCGCGTGCGTCACTACACGGTGTTTGACACTGGTCGCTACCATGACTACTTTGCGGCGCCCGACGGCAGCCGCGAAAGCAACGCCGATGTGCTACGCAAGGTCGCCTACAAATCGTATTTGCCTACCAACGAGCGCTTGCGTCGTATGCTCGACGACAACCCCGATTTTAAAGTTTCGCTATCTATCACCGGCACGGTGCTCGACCAGTTTGAGCAGTTTGCGCCAGAGGTGCTCAAAAGTTTTCAAGACATTGTGGCGACTGGACGAGTCGAGATTGTTGCCGAAACGTACCACCATTCGCTCGCCTTTTTTTACAACCGACAAGAGTTTGAGGCGCAGGTGGCCCAGCACCGGGAAAAAGTTCAACAGCTGTTTGGCGTAACACCGACTGCATTTCGCAACACCGAGCTCAGCTACAACAACGACCTCGCCTACTGGGCAGACAAAGCTGGCTACACGGCTATACTGAGCGAGGGATGGGACCCGGTGCTTGGCTGGCGCAGTCCAAACTATGTGTACCGTCCGGCTTACACCGAAAACATTCGCTTACTAACCAAAAACTACAAGCTCAGCGACGACATTGCGTTTCGTTTTAGCAACCGCGAATGGCAAGAATACCCGCTGAGCGTCGACAAGTTTTTATCGTGGACACAAGCTTCGTGGCAGCAACCACTGCTCAACCTGTTTATGGACTACGAAACATTTGGCGAGCACCAGTGGGAAGACAGCGGTATTTTTGACTTTCTCGAGCACCTCCCTAAAGCGTGGCTCGGCGAAAGCGCCCATACGTTTATGACGGTGAGCGAAGCGGCGCAGCACTTTGACCCAGTCGACACGATTGATTGTCCGCAAACCATAACCTGGGCTGACACCGAACGAGACCTGACAGCTTGGCTGGGCAACAAAATGCAGCAGGGCGCGATTACGAGTCTGTACGGCTTAGGCGACGTGATTTTGCGCAGCAATGACCAAGCGCTGATACGCGATTGGCGCATGCTCCAGACAAGCGATCATTTTTACTACATGTGCACCAAATATTTTAACGATGGTGATGTCCACGCCTACTTTAGCCCGTACCAAACCCCTTACGAGGCGTACATCAACTTTATGAACGCCTACCATGACCTAAAATATCGCCTGGCCGAGAAGGGTTTGCCGGTTTGAACAGTCGAAGAGCTACGGAGGTGCGGCGTTGGGCGGATGTTTTTATCACCTGCTTGACTAATGACTCGTACTTTATGACTCTGCGACCGGAGGATGCGTAGCCATGGGTAGACCGGTTATTCTTGGCAATGGCGCCCTAACTGTCGGGCTGAACGAACACGGTCTGGTGCACGATTTTTACTACCCATACGTTGGGCTAGAAAACCTCACGACGGCGCGCAGTATTCCGCACAAAATGGGGGTGTGGGCCGACGGCGTTTTTTCGTGGTTCGACGATGAAGCTGCCTGGCAGACCACAGTAACTATAGAACTAGATGCACTCGTCGCTCAGGTGTCACGCGTTAGTAGCACCCTTGGACTTCAGATCGACACGCGCGAATTCGTCGACGTGGAGTACAATGCCTTTTGCCGACAGGTACATATACGTAACACCACCGAGCAGACCCGAGATGTGCGGCTGTTTCAGCACCAGGTGTTTGAAATTTCGCGCGGTGGACGCGCCGACACCGCGCTGTTTGTGCCTGAGGCTGGTTCGTACATTTTAGACTATAAAGGCCGGTGCAGTTTGCTGGTCTACGCTCGAACGAGCGAGGGCAACGTGTTTGACCAGTACTGCGTTGGCAACTACGGTATAGAGGGCAAAGAAGGCAGTTGGCGAGACGCCGAAGACGGCGTGCTTTCGGGCAACGCGGTTGAACACGGCGGTGTCGACTCGGTGATTGGCACCCGCTGTACGCTTGCACCACAGACAGAGTCAGTCGTTGACTACTGGGTTGTGGCAGCCGACTCACAGTACGCTGCCGAAAAAATCCATGCGACGCTGCTGGCAGATGGTCTCACCACACGACTCGAACGCGCCAGGCAATGGTGGCACGACTGGCTGGCCGTCGGCGAAACGAGTTTGGGTGCCCTACCACCGGCAGAAAAACAAGCGGTCAAAACCTCACTTATGCTTATTAAGGCTCACACCGACCACCGAGGTGGGATTATTGCCAGCTGCGATTCGAGTATTTACAACTATGGCAAAGATTACTACAGCTATGTCTGGCCGCGCGACGGCGCCTACGCCATGTGGCCGCTTATCCGGCTTGGCTACCGCGAAGAACCGCGCAAGTTTTTTAGCTTTTGCCGCGATATTATGAACCCCGAGGGCTACATGATGCACAAATACCAGCCCGACAAAGCGATTGGCAGCACCTGGCACCCCTTGGTGCACGGCAAACGCAGTGAGTTGGCGATCCAGGAGGACGAAACGGCCATTATTATTTACATGCTCAGCGAGTACTACCAAGAGTCAAAAGACACCGAGTTTGTTTCGAACTTGTACCTTACTATGGTGCAGCCCATGGCAAATTTTATAGCCGAGTTTGTCGACGAGGCGAGCGGTTTACCTCACGCCAGTTACGACCTTTGGGAAGAAAAGTTTTTGACCAACACCTACACGGTGGCGGTGGCTTACCGAGCCTTACTGTGCGCCGCCGACCTCGCCGACGCATTTGCCTTCCCCGACGACGCAGTGCGCTGGCGCAAAGTTGCCGACGCCATGACCCCGCACATGCAAACATTGGTCGACCCGGCCCGCGGTTATTTGGCCAAAGGCTTTACACTCGAAGACGACGGTACGCGCACGCTCGACACCACGCTCGACGTGTCGAGCGCCTACGGGGCGATGATGTTTGCGGGCAAGGCTATTGGTGCGGGCCCCATACGGGAAACATACGCCGGCATCGAAAAACTACTGCTCAACCAAAGTCCGTCTGGTGGGTGTCCACGCTACGAAAACGACGCCTATTTTCGCTCTGACCCAGCGTACATGGGCAACCCGTGGTTTGTAACCACGCTGTGGGTCGCCCAATATTACCTGCAAACACACCGAGACGACGAAGCCAAACAACTGGTCAAATGGGTGACCAGTAAAGCACTGCCCAGCGGCGCACTGAGCGAGCAAGTCGAACCAACCACCGGCACCCCTGTCTCGGTGCTACCCCTAGTGTGGAGCCACGCCGAGCTCATAAACACCCTCCTGGACCTATACGGGTAAATCTGCTAGACAAGCCACTTCGTGTGAAAGGTTGCGTGACGGCTCAACCTATAAAGTAGACCAATGACTCTATCTCTCTGTCAATGCCTCTCCTGTAATCCGGCTCTATAACCTGCTCGGCACCACTTGTGCGAGAACTGTCCTTTCACAAAGAAGCTATGATTTTTGCAAATCACAAGATGTATACAGCCTTTGTGAAAGGACAGTTCTCGCACAAGTGGTGCCACACCTAAACCAATGGGCTGCGTGTTCCGCTAGCCATATTAGGTGTGGAGAAGTACTGGTTTACTTTTTGGGTTTGACTTCGTTGCGGCCGAGGTTTTTTTTGGTCTCGGTAAAGACGACGTGTTTGCGAAGCTTTTTGCTGTACTTTTTAAGGCTCAGCTTTTCGGGAGTGTTCATCGTGTTTTTACTAGTGTAGTATATACGCTCACCTGACTCTTCACTCACGAGACCGATGAGTTTGCGTTTTTCGTTCTTCTTTGCCATATTGGGTACATTTTAACAGATACAAATTGTTTTGTAAAACTATACCACCAAAAAAAAACTAAAATTCAGCCCTTCCACCCAGGCCTCACCGGTCAAACCCTGCCAAAACTTTCGCACCGTCTGCCGTGGCAAAGGCTTTGTTGGTCTTGACAAGTTTTGACTGGGCAGTCATCTGGGCGGAAACCAAGTGTTAGTTTCTGGGCGGCATAAAACGCACAAAAAAACCGAGGGATCAGCTCGGTTTTTTGCTCTCTGCAGAGATTGAGGAGGTTTTGGTAAACTTGCTCGCTAGTTTTTGCTAACGATAGTTTACGGTTTTCACACAAGAGGTCCGTTTTTTGCGTACTTCTCGGGTAAAATGGTAAGTGTTTGGTGTTTTTTACTGCGCCAAAGCGCTTACTACCCCTAACATACTCCTAGTGCTTACCGTTTGTCAAGTACTTTTTACACAGGTGTTACCCTGGAGCCGTCACCGAGATTTGAACTCGGGACCCCTTCCTTACCATGGAAGTGCTCTACCACTGAGCTATGACGGCATACAACTATTAAAGTTGAGATTCGAAGACTACTCGGTTCATGTCGAGACGTACGACAAGGTGCTTCGCCCTCGTCTCCATCGATGCGGCTGCATCGACTTTAGGGGGAGTGAAAGATTCGAATTCATTTCGAATCTGCAGCAGAGGGTGAGAGCCGCTAGTAGCGGGTCGCAAGGGGACTTTCCGGGTCAGGCTATGCCTGACGCAGTGAAATCCCGGGGCCGCGGAACGTGGCGAGCCCCTCTTACTAATACCCTCACCCACAACGATGCGGTAGCATCGGCTTTAGGGGGAGTGCAAAGATTCGAATTCATTTCGAATCTGCAGCAGAGGGGCGAGCCCCTCTTAAAAATGGTGCAGGGTGGAGGATTCGAACCTCCGAAGGCATAAGCCAACAGATTTACAGTCTGTCGTGTTTGACCGCTTCACTAACCCTGCAATATTAAAGAACTGGAGCCGACGGAGGGAGTCGAACCCACGACCCGCTGTTTACAAAACAGCCGCTCTGGCCACTGAGCTACGTCGGCACTCAATCACGATAAGTGTACCAAAACAGAGGTCTCCTGACAACCCGAGATGATTAGATGCTTAGATCACAACTTTGCGGGGGCGGAGTATGCGTCGAGGTTTGCCGCTTGGGACAATCAGGGTTTTGAGTTTTTCGGCAATGGCATCGGCCTGGGCGTCCATGCCGTGTTCGCTGTAGGCTTTACGTAGTAACGTGTAGGTTTCTTGGTTTGGTTCGAGCTCGACGGCACGTTGCAGCGAGGCAAACATTAGTTTTTCGTTGCCGAGTTTTTCGTTGACCTTGGCGTAGGCAACATGACGCGCCGCCAAGCCCTCTTCGAGTTTAAGCGCTTGCTCAAAGGCAATCGCGGCCTTTTCGTAGTTTTCGGTTTCGTAATATATAAGGCCCAGGTTGTGCAGGCTCGATGGTGTCGCGTCGATGCTGCTAGCAATCTCAAAACAGTCGATGGCGTCGCGGTACTCTTTTTGCTTGGCGTACAATATGCCGAGACGGTTGTAGGCGGCAGCGTTTTTTTCGTCGATTTTTAGTATGGTTAGCAAGGCTTTTTCGGCCCGCAAAAAGCGGTTTTCGCGCATACCCTGGTGGGCAATATCCCACAGTTTGCCAATACGATCGCCGACTTTCCGGGTGACGTCGGTGTCTTCGTCTCGACTACGAACCCGGGTATGTAGTACCCCCATAACGCCAAATGCACTGACAACAAGTAGCTCATACATATGTTGGGTACTAGTATACCACAGAAAAACTATGAAACGTTTCAAAGCCAACCCACATGCACTTTCTGAATGTCATCTGAGCCCTTCGGCTGCACTCAGGGTAAACTCCGTCGAAAGATCCCGTCAGTAATGCATCAGACGAGATCTCTCCACGGAGCCTGCCCCGTACTTGATACGGGGGTCGAGATGACAACGGAGTAGAAAGTGCATGTGTGTCAGGTTCAAATATTGCCTACAGACTCAAGAGCAATTCGGTGAGCACCAGTTTTTGATTGCCACTACGGGCCAGTGCCGCTTGGGCTGTGCAACCGGCGCGTACAATATGCTGCCAGCGCTGTGCCGGCGCGTACTCTGCCCCATGCCGCTCCAGCGCCGTTCGCAAACTGCTCTGAGCAACAACGACAAGCGCGTCGACAAATTCGGTCGCCGTCTGTTTGTCTTTAAGCACGCTGTCGACAAGACACAGCCGTCCGTAGGCATCTGCACTCAACGCTTGTTTGACGAGGTCAAGAGGCGACTGGCCAGTTGTGTCGGCCCGGGAAAGCAGCTGGGTGAGCTGGGCAAGATTGCCCCGGGCAAGCATGTAGGCACGTTTTATCGCAGCGTCGTCGTAACCGTGCGCCGTAAAATAGCGCAGCACGTCGTGCTCGCTCGGTGGCTGCAGTGCAATATGCTGGGTGCGCGAAGTAATGGTTGGCAGCAGCACTCCAGGCAAGGCAGACAAAATCAAAGCCGTGCGTTCGGGCGGTTCCTCGAGCAGTTTTAGCAGGGCATTTTGCGCAGCCAGCGACAAAGCATGGGCGTCGTCTATGCAAATTACCCGCGCAATTGGTGTGTGGCCGGGTACCGTAAGCGCCACAAAACCAAGCAGTTCGCGAACGGTATCGACCGTCACGTCATCTGCCTTACCCGACAAAAAACGGTAGTATGGATAGCTCTCGAGCTGCAAACGCGTTAGGCCAAGCACATCTGCAGCCAGCTGCTGAACGAGCGTAGTTTTACCCACCCCACGGGTGCCGGTAACAAGTAAGGCGTGGGTTGGTTGCGCGCGATACGCCGCAAGTGCCGCCTGGCTGTCTGCGTGTAGCAGCAAGTTGGTTGGCGCTACTATGGTGTTACTGGCTGTCATGTTCGCCTTTTTTGCCGGCCAGTAGTGCGGCAAACTCGGGTGGCACCGGCGCTGTAAACACTTTTCGCTCGTGATTATGCAGCAGTGTCAGTTCAAGCTCTAGCGCGTGCAAATACAGGCGCCCAGCTGGCTCACCGCCGTACATGGTGTCGCCAACAATTGGGTGTTGCTGGTGCGCCAAATGCACGCGCAACTGATGCGTACGCCCCGTAACCGGGCGCAGCTCGAGCAAACTATAGCCATTGCCACTCCCGATTGTGCGGTAGGCTGTTTGTGCCGTTTTGCCCTGCGCCCCAACCCGAAACGTGGCCGGCGCCTTGGGGTTGCGCTCGATAGGCATGTCGATAACTGCCGCAGCGGGGCTTAGCGCTCCCTGCACAATCGCCAGGTAGGTTTTTTTGGTGCGCCGCTGGGCAAATTGCTTTTGCAGCCAGCTAAGCGCCTCGGTTGTTTTGGCGCATATCATTACCCCGCTCGTCGCTCGGTCGAGCCGGTGCACAATCCCAGCCCGACTGTGAAAGCTCCGCTCTCTCAGATCATGTGAGAGAGCGGAGCTTTCACATGGGAGGGCGGTTAGGTGGGAACGGAGCCAGGTGCCGACCGTGGGTTCGGGGTTAAACGCGCCTTTGCTGTGCGTGAGTAACCCAATGGGTTTGCTAATAACAACGCAGTCGTCGTCTTCGTACAGCACGGGGAGGTCTATGTCGGGAATTTGCGCTTCGCGGTTTGGGTCGTAGTCTACCGTTACGGTGTCGTCTGGCCGTAGTTTGTAGCCTGGTTTTGTCTGGGATACACCATTTACAGAGACACGCTTATCCTCAATAAGCTTTACCGCCGAAGCGCGGCTAAGCTGCGGCAGCATCGCAACTACCCGCTGGTCCAACCGCTCCGCCCGACTCACCTCAAGATTCGCCACGTGTACCCTCACTGCTGCAACACCACAAGTATGTATAACCATCATGGAAAGGGTCATGATCTTCAGAAACTCCGTATATGTCATCTGTCTTATCTACCGCCTCACAAAGATAGCCTTTTGGCTCTTTTATAGCGGAGCAAGCTTCCAACCTATTTCTAACCAGCTCATTTGTCAAACTACATTCGTCATCGAAAAGTAAATATGTATGTTTATTGGAGGTAAAGCAATATAGTTGGCCGTCAAATTGAATAGTGTCTACCCACCCAATATTACTAATATCTGCTTTCGTGATATTTTCAGGAGTAATAAAGTTTGCAGCCTGCCTTACTATTTCTTCAGCTTCAATGAGCCAATCTGTTTCAGTTGTTGCAATTTCCATAGTGATATTTTAACAGAGGTAAGATGTCCTGTCATCTTGAGCGAAGCTCGTTAGAGCGTAGTCGAGAGATCTTCTCTGTGCGGATTCAGTGTATCAATCAGTTTATCTTTTTTTGCTCTCGTCCAACCTTTCAACTGTTTCTCACGAGCAATTGCCACCTCTGTAGAAGCCGTCTCCTCGTAGTACAAGAGGTATGAACAATTGTATTGTTTCGTGAAGCCTTCAAGGGTTTTTGACCTGTGTTGATACATTCGCCTTGCCAAATCATTGGTAACGCCGATATAGAGAACCGTGCGTGCTGCATTTGTAAGTATGTAGACATAGTACGATTTCATAGAAGATCCTTCGACTCCGTTTCACTTCGCTCAGAATGACAGTGGAGTCAGCGGAGGCCGACGGCTCTTTGGGTGCGGGCAAGTGTGGCGTTGGCAATTTCGTTCATTTTCACCTCATCAGCCTCCAGCTTCTCTGTCAGCTTCACCTCGTCTACTTCAGCGAGACGGTCTTGGAAAGCGTGGAGGAACTCTGAAACGGCCGCGGCGGCGTCAACCTTCAGGGGGCCGTATTGAGTTTGTCCAGTGTAGCGCGCCTTGATTTCTTCGTACGGTTTGCCTGCGGCGAGCGCAAGGATTTGCATGAGGTTGACGATACCCGGCTGGTCTTGATTGTCTACGTCTATTTTTCCGAAGCTGTCTGTAGTAGCACTATGAATTTTCTTCGCAGCAGCTTCTGGAGAGTCGCCGAGGAAGATGATGCCTTTGCCCGTTTCGCCGCTTTTACTCATTTTCTTCGTGGGATCTTGGAGGTCTTTTATGCGCAGCCCTTGATCTTTTCCAAAAAACTCGTGCTGCTTTTTCACCGCTTCCGGCACGGTAAACAATTCCTGACCAAACTTGCTATTCATCCGCTCAGCAATATCCCGCGCAAACTCGAGGTGCTGCGTTTGGTCATCTCCCACCGGCACATACCGCGCCCCATACAGCAAAATATCTGCCGCCATCAGCACCGGGTAGTTAAACAGCCCCATACTAATCGACTCACTTCCCAGGCTGGCCGATTTGTCTTTAAACTGCGTCATGCGTTCCATGTGCCCCACACCGGTAAAACAGTCGAGGATCCACGTTAGCTCTGAATGCGCCGGAATATAGCTCTGGCGGTAAATATGCACACTAGGGTTGTCGAGCGGCAAGCCAGCGGCAGCGTATAGCCGAAGATTGTGCATAATTTGGCTTTGCAACTGGCTATGGTCTATGGGCGTGGTAAAACTGTGCAAGTCGGGCACAAAAAGGTGCACCTCGTACTCGTCCGATCGGGTTTTTGCCATATCTATCAACGGCAACAGCGCCCCAAAAAAGTTCCCTATGTGCAGGTCGTTATTTGCCCGCAGTCCCGTCAAAATCACTGGTTTCGCCATAGTACTAGTATAGTCTACTTTATAGCTTTGTGTATTCATTTCTGACCGAATTGTGGGCATGCCCGGCAGACAGTGCTTGCAATCTGCCTTGCAGCACCTGTCGCTTTAAGAATTCCGTCTGAAGCGGTTGTAGTGTCGCAATCGGGACGCAACATTTGCAAAGCAATAGAGCCAGCAGAGCCCGCATACGCGCGCGCTTCAACACCCATACTAACAGGATATCCCCCGCCGTCGACAAGCGCAGTTGTTATTGCTGGACAGATTACCCGTGTATCAGCAGCATATTGTTTGCAGGCGGGTTGAAATGGTGCAATAGCGTACTCCTTCGCACAGGCTTCAGCTCCACAGATACGAACAGCCTTACACTCAGCAATCGTGCTAAGTATATGCGTTGCGGTATTGTCTCCTGACTTAAACGACGGTACCGTAGTGTCGCCCTCAGAAATCGCACCGAAAGCCGCGCCCTCAAGCGCCCTTATAACAATTCCGCAACCCCTCATACCTTTAATATCTCCTTCTCTGACACAGCCGGTTTGACCTAGTGCCGCACAAATACTGGGTTCGGTTCGATCTGTTGAGTCTACTGTCTCGCTCATATATTTTACTTTCTTGGATTATGCTCATATAAAAAACCCGCCGGTGGCGGGTTTTTTAGTGAGTTCATGGGGTGGTTATGAGCGCACAGAAAAACCCGCCACAGGCGGATACGTAAACCAAAAGTATGCGTTTTGGTGCGTTCTCATCCTATAACTGTACCCTGTTTTGGTGCTACAGTCAAACATTTTAGTCTGAGCGATGTGCGCTCGCAAATGTGCAGGTGGTTCAGCGGTAGTGTTTTGCATCGTAATACTGTGTGTAGGTTAGCTTTTGGTGTGCCGGTACTATGGCATTGCGCAGCAGTGCCCACGTGGCTGGTCCCACTACGCCGTCGACCGCAATCGCTTGACCTTCGGCGGTTACGTCAAGATCGGCCCAATACTGCTGGTATTGCACCACAGCTGCTCGCGTTTCTGGCCCAAAAATGCCATCGACCAATATACGGTGGTCTTTGGCGGCAGCGCGGTTTAGCAAGCTTTGCAGGGTGCGCACGCAGGCCAGGCGACTATTGCTTTCGCTCAGTGTCTGGTAGTAGCGAGCTTTGGGTGCGTTTTTATCGAGCCACAGGTCTTCGCCCCGTTGCTTTTGGTAGCGGTAGTACCAAAGGTCAACCGTACCAGTCTGCTGCACACAGGTAGAGGCAGGCCTAGCCTGAAACCCATCGTAGGCCTGCACCGGTGAGGTAGGATACGCCACAATCAACAGGGCAGCGAGCCCGGCAATGTGGCAGGCAGTGGCACGTACTTGCATACTAACGTTTCGTAAACTGGCGCTGTTTACGGGCACCACGCAAACCAAATTTTTTACGCTCTCGCTCGCGACTGTCGCGGCCAAGTAGCTCGGCCCGGCGCAGGGTTGCTTTGTAGTTTTCGTCTTTTTCGACGAGCGCTTTGGCAATACCGAGGCGTATCGCGTCGGCCTGACCAGCGTGACCGCCGCCGCTCACCACCACGGTAACGTCGTAGTCTTTGAGCGGCAACTCAAGTACACCAAATGGTTTTTGAATCTCACCGAGCAGCAGTTTGCTCTCGGCAAAATACTCGGCCATCGGCTTGTCGTTAATGGTTACGTTGCCCTTGCCGTTCATAAGACGCACGCGTGCTGTTGCACTTTTGCGGCGCCCGAGAGCGTAGTAGTAATGACCTTTTGTTTCAGCCATGGTTATTTCGCTCCTTTCAGGCTTAGGGTCTCTGGTTTTTGTGCGGCATGGTCGTGCTCGGCACCGGCGTAAACTTTTAGTCGTTTCAGTCGGTCGTCGCGTAGTTTGTTGACAGGCAGCATACCACGCACTGCTTTGTAGATTACCTCAGTAGAATCGTTGGCCATAAGGTCTTTGAGCTGCCGTTCACGTAGTCCGCCCGGGAAGCCACTGTGGTTGTAGTACATTTTTTTGGTCTCTTTGCCACCGGTAACCTGCAGCTTGTCAGCGTTCACCACGACCACAAAGTCGCCACAGTCAATGTGAGCCGTAAACATGGGCTTGCCTTTACCGGTCAGGAGCGTCGCCACCTGGGTAGCAACACGACCGAGGGTTGTTTCGGAAGCGTCCACAACGTACCATTTGCGGGTGACGTCAGTTGGTTTGGCAGAATACGTTTTCATATGGTCCTCCCTTTGGTCGGAAGTATTTGGTATCTAGTATCTAGTATCTGGCGGGACAGTGCGTTGCTAGATACTAGATACTTCATGCTAGATACTGTGCTCTTCATTATCGTTCTCCACTCTTTCTCACCTGTACAGCTGGTTTGTGGCTGAGGTGCTTGTCGGCGGCCTTGACTGCTTTGTTTGCGGCTGGGACGGCTTTTTTACCAGGGGTGGCTTTTACCTCGTCGTGTTCGTGGTGTTGCTTTGCCGGGGCTTTTGCGGCGGTCTGTGCCACGGGGGCAACTTTAACGTCGTCGACAAAACTAACTTCGGCCATTTCGGCGTTGTCACCACGGCGATTGTCTTGGCGTACAATTCGAAAATAACCGCTGGTACGACCACCCAGTTTGGGTGCTAATTCGTCTACCAAACGATGAGCGGTTGCCACGGTCTGCAACGCAGACACAATTTGTCGGCGGTTATGCAGGTCACCTATTTTGGCTTTGGTAATAAGCTTTTCGACGTAGGGGACGACTGTTTTGGCTTTGGGCACCGTCGTCACAATGCGGCCGTGGATGATAAGCGCCTCGGCCAGGCTTTTAACCAACGCCTCGCGCTGGTCGCGCTCGCGGCCAAATTTGGTTCCTTGGTATCCGTGTCTATGCATGGTAGTTCCTCTCTTTGATGGGAAGGGCACGGTATCTAGTATCTAGTATCTGGCGGGACAGTGCGTTGCTAGATACTAGATACTTCATACTAGATACTATATGTTTCATCTAGAGCTCCATCTCGGCTAGTTTATCTTTGACTTCGTCGAGCGCCTTGCTGCCAAAACCTTTGAGGTCACGCAGCTCGGTGTCGCTCAGGGCAAACAGGTCCTGAATGGTGTGGATGTCGTTGTTAACGAGCGCGTTGGTCGTGCGAGCAGTAAGGTTAAGGTCTTCGATACTGGTGTTCAGCATGGTGACTTCGTCGCCAGCTACTTCGCTTAGCTCTGCGCCAGGCAGCGCGCTTTCTTGGGCAGACACACGTGTTTTGCCAGCCAGGGCAGCGTATTGGTTGACCAATATTGCCGAGGCTTCTTCAAACGCATCGCGTGGAGTAATTGTCCCGTCGGTGTCAATCGTAAGATTAAGCCTATCAAGGTCGGTGTTTTGCCCGACGCGCGTGCGGTCTACCTTGTAGCGTACGCGAAGTACCGGGCTAAAAATGGCGTCGAGCGCAACAAAATCGCTTTGTTTTTTTGCCGTGCTTTCTTCGATAGGACGGTAGCCGCGTCCGGTTTCTACCACCAGGTCAACAACAAAACTGGCTTTGTCATCGTCGAGCGTGGCAATTACCTGTTCGGGGTTAACAACTTCGACGTCGGCATTGACCTGCATGTCTTTGCCGGTTATAACGCCCTTGCCTTTTTTAACGATACGGACGGTCTGTGCGTCGTCGCCGTAGACACGAAACCGCAAGCGTTTAAAGTTAAGCATAATGGCGACCACGTCTTCTTTAACACCTTTTACGGTGGTAAACTCGTGCGTGACGCCTTCTATCTTAAAGCTGGTCACGCCAGCGCCAGCAATGCTCGAAAGCAGTACGCGCCGCAAGCTGTTGCCCAGCGTCATGCCGTAGCCAGTCTGCAGTGGCTCAATAACAAATGTACTACTGACGGCGCTGTGGTCGTCGACCGCATCAAGTGCTGGGGTGTGAATCATTTTTGACATAGTTACTTCTGGTCCCTTTCCGTTAGCGTGAGTAGTACTCGACGATAAGTTGTTCGTTGATATCTGGTTCGGCGTCTTCGCGCACGGGTAATCCACTAATTGTTATCTGCACCTTTTTACGGTCAACTGACTGCCATGTGGGCGTGGTGCTAGGTGCTGGGCTGGTTTCGTCGATTTTTTTGAAATATTCGCTCGACTTGCTGTGCTCGCGCAGGGTAATGACATCGCCCTCGCGTACCCGAATAGAAGGTATGTCGACCCGACGACCGTTGAACATAAAATGCCCATGGGTGACTAGCTGGCGGGCTGCCCGACGGCTCGGCGCAAAGCCGGCTCGGTAGACGACGTTGTCGAGACGTCGCTCGAGGTACTGGAGCAAGGTCGCGCCAGACTGACCTGGCGTGCGTGAGGCTTCGGCCATAAGGTTGCTAAACTGCTTTTCGAGCAAGCCATACAGGCGCTTGACCTTTTGCTTTTCGCGTAGCTGCAAGGCGTATTGGCTGGGTTTGTTGCGCATACGCGCGTTTGCTGCCTGACCGGGCATGCTGGTGCGTTTGGCCAATGCTTTGTGGGCTTTGGGGTGTAGCGCATAGCCCTCACGGCGCGACATTTTGACAATGCTTTGGGTGTCTCGTGCCATTAGATACTCCTCCCGGAGTTAAATCCTAAATGTGAATTTCTAAATACTAAACAAGCACTAAATTCTAAGGTTCTAATGTTTAAAATGTTAGAACTTTGAATTTTGAATTTGTTTAGAGTTTCGGATTTAGTGCTTAGAGCTTCCATTAGACTCTCCTTGCTTTCTTGGGTCGGACGCCACCATGGGGCACGCCGGTCACATCGGTAATAGCGTCGACACTAATGCCCACCGTTTGCATAGCGCGAACTGCGGCGTCGCGGCCAAGCCCCACGCCCTTGATATACGCGTGAACCTTGCTAAGACCATACATTTGCTTTGCGGCAGTCCCGGCTTTTTCGGCGGCAACTTGGGCGGCGTAGGCCGTACCTTTTTTGGAACCTCGGAACCCGCAGGCGCCGGCGCTACAGGCGGCTAACGCGCCACCCGAAGCATCGGTTAGCGTGACAATGGTGTTGTTAAAAGTAGCTTGTATGTGCAGCTGACCGCTCGTGACGCTGCGCTTTGATTTCTTTTTTTTGGCAACCGGTGTTGTCGGTGTTTCGGCCATTATGCGTTCCTCCCTTTGGTCGTCATAGGTGAGGGGTGAGAGGTTTTAGGTGAGAGGTGGCTGCAAGATACGCTAACCTCTAACCTACCACCTCTAGTCTCATGAAATGCGTAGTGTTTCATTATGTTTTGCTCGCTACTTTCTTAGCCGTACCACCAACGGTGACTTTGCGGCCGCGCCGCGTCCGAGCATTTGTTTTGGTACGTTGACCACGTGACGGCAGGCTATTTTTGTGGCGCAAACCGCGGTAACTGCCAATGTCTTTTAGCCGTTTTACGTTGCCGCTGACAATACGTTGCAGCTCGCCTTCTACGGTAAGATGCTCGTTGATATAGTCTTGTATACGGCCAATTTCGGCATCGGTGAGATCTTTTACTCGTACGGTGCGTTCAACTTTGGCCGCCGCCAAGATACTATCGGCCGTTTTGGGGCCAATGCCATGCACGTAGGTTAGTGCAACCCAGGCCTGTTTTTCGGTGGGGATGGTAACCCCTGAGATACGTGCCATTATGCGTTCCTCCCTTTGGTTGTGACAGGTAAGAGCCGAGAGGTTTTAGGTGAGAGGTGGCCGTAAGATACTCTAACCGCTAACCTAGCACCTCTAACCTTCTGAAATGCGAAGTGTTTCATACTATCCCTGCCTCTGTTTGTGCTTTGGTTTGAGTTTGTTTATAACGTACAAACGCCCCTTACGACGCACGATTTTGTCGTCGGGGCTTATTTTTTTGACGCTTGCTCGTACTTTCACTGTACTTCGCCTCCGTCGGTTGCGAGCGATTGTCGCTCTAGGTTAATATGGTCGTTCATAATTGTTTGCACGCACATACCGAAAAGAGCCGAAACTCTACGGGGTATATGCGGATCATGGCTCCTTCTAGCGATGACTCACTGCTTAAATAGTTAATATTGACGTCTATCGAACTTCCGAAAGATTGATCCGTACATCGACTATTTTTCGCGTAGCGCACTGTTGCTTGACGCATAGGTGCCCGACACGTAGGGTAGTCAGTCCGGATGAACCAATCTCTAGAAAGTTCGAAAGCGGCTGTGGCGTATAGGCTAGCCGCGTCGGTAGGTGATCCTACCTTTGGTTAGGTCGTAGGGTGTGAGCTCTACGGTAACCTGGTCACCTGGTACAATGCGAATAAAGTGTTTTCGCATTTTGCCAGCGACATGCGCTATAATCTGATGGCCGTTCTCTAACTCGACACGAAACTGAGTGCCCGGAAGGGTCTCGATAATTACACCACTCAGTTCGATTACTTGTTTGCTACCTGCCATAAGTTATAACGTCTATAAAGTATAGCATTTTTTACCACGTCATGTAAAGTGTTTTTTAATAGGTTGTTGACTTTAATTGGTTTTTTTGGGTGTTTTGTCGTGAGTCCTGCTGTGCAAACGCTTTGGGAGCGCGCGCAGCGCTTTGGACGTACGCGAAACTGGCTGCACTTCGTCATCGGCCGAATCGTCGTAAAAGAAGTCGTCGCGACTGTACTGGTCGTAGGTAATCATCAGCGCCCGGGACTCAACTGCCCGAAGCGTCTCAAGTGACACAGCCACCAAAATCAAAACACTCGTCCCCCCAATAGCCAGCGCAAGATTTTGCGGTACAAACATTTGCGCAATAATCGGCATAATCGCGAGCAGACCCAGACACACCGCGCCAAACAGCGTCAGTTTGTTAACGGTCCGGCTCAAGTACCGTTCGGTTTGCAGACCAGAGCGCACACCCTCAATAAACCCGCCTTGTTTTTGCAGGTTTTCGGCAATTTCACGGCTATTAAACGTAATACTGGTGTAAAAAAACGTAAACAAAAAAATCAGCAAAAAGTACGTTAGCGGGTAAATATAGGCGTGGATCCCGCCCGCTTCCAACGTCTGTGCATTTGGTGACTGAAACCACGTGACCAAGTTTTGCCCTATTTCTTGCAGCTTAACGCTACTATTTGTCGTTAGCAGCTGCCCAACAAAACTCGGCACACTCAAAAACGCAATCGCAAATATAATCGGCACCACGCCAGCAGTAATCAGTTTTACCGGCAGCACTGTGGTGACACCGCCGTAGGCACGGTTGCCCTGAACGCGCTTGGCGTAGTTAACCGTGAGACGCCTGGCTGCTTCGTTCAGCATAACGACAATCCAGGTCACCAGTAGCACCACGCCAGCAATCGCCAGGGCGTACCAAAATGCCTTTTCGTTGATGGGAAGTTTGTGCCCAAACACTTCCCATTTGTTGGTTTTATCGTACAGCGAGCTGGCAATTTGGCTGATTGTTCCTGGCAGTGCACTCACAATCCCTACGGTAATTAGTAGTGATATGCCGTTGCCGACAGATTTTTCGGTAACGAGTTCGCCCATCCACATAAGCAGCATCGAACCGCCCGTTAGCGCAGCCACCATAAGCACCCACTGCGCCGGTGAGGTGTTGGCGGTAATGTCGCCTATGCCACCGACACTCTGCGCATACTGCCGCACCAAATAAATCGAGCCAATCGCCTGGATTACCGCCAACGGGAGCGTTAAAATACGCGTGTACTGGTTGATCTTTTTTTGGCCAGACTCACCATCTTTGCGCATGGCCTCGAGCTTGGGAAGTGCCTTGGTGAGTAGCTGCATAATTATGCTAGCGTTAATGTACGGACCAAGACCGGCAATCATAATAGAAAAGTTGGCCAGCGCGCCACCACTCAAGACGTTGATAAAACTCAGCAGCTGGGGCGTGTTGTTTTGCGACGAAAACAGGTTTGTTAGCACTTGTTTGAGGGTTTCGGGTTCGGCCAGAGGCACGGGTATGTGGGCGAGCACGCGAAAAATCAATATTATGAGTAAAACGCCAAAAATACGTTTGCGCATGTCGGCTTGTTTAAACGAAGCCCCAATAACTTTCCAGTTCACGTGTATCCCCTCTTATCGTCTGTTATGGCAATGTGTGTAGTATATACCCAAACAACCTGCCGAGCCAACTGCCAAAATATCTCACGCTTTTTTAGCCCTAGCGGCAAAATCAGCACACGTGGTGTGGCTATTTTTGCTTGGCGGGACGCATGAGACGCGGTGTTTCGGTAAACGTACCGTCTGCCGCCATTACCGCTTCGACGGCTTTGGCGCTGGCACCCTGAAGTGAAACGGCCACCTTTTTACTCACGTCGCCGCGGTACAGCAGCTTGACACTGGCATATTCACTCGAAACAAGGCCGTTTTTGGCGAGCACTTTGGTGTCGATGGTCGTCCCGAGGGCAGCGAGCTGATCGGTGTAGACGTTTTCGGCTTTGGTGCGAAAGCTGCGAAACCCACGTAGTTTGGGCAAACGCTGCATAAGGGGGTTTTGACCACCTTCAAAGCCTGGGCGCTTGCTGCTACCGGTGCGAGCACCTTGGCCTTTGGTGCCGCGGCCGGCAGTTTTACCCTGGCCAGCGGCAATACCTCGGCCCACGCGCTTACCCGACTTTTTAGGCGCTGCAGTTAGTTCATGATATTTCATATGGTACTCCCTTCGGTCGGCAGTGTACGGTAGCTAGTGTCTAGTATCTGGCGGGGCAGTGCGCTGCTAGATACTAGACACTTCATACTAGATACTATGCGTTTCATTTTGCCTCCTTTTTGGCCGCCGGTTTTTTGGTGGGAGCGGCCTTTTTTGCTTCGGATGCTTTTTTAACAGGGGTAGGTTTTACTTCATTGCGTGAAGATTCCTGCGTTTCACTCGGAGCCGATGCGGGTTTTTCACTCTGCGCGTGACTCGTGCTCTCCTCTTGACTCCTTGACTCTTTGACTCGTTGTCCCTTGTTCTTGTGCTTTGTTGTCACCCAGTTTTTGGCAGGCTTGAGCGTTTGCAGGGCGGCAATGGTGGCGTAGGCAATGTTGGTTTTGTTGCTACTGCCAAGTGATTTGCTCAGCACATTGCTAACACCAGCTACCTCGAGCACGGTGCGAACGACGCCGCCAGCAATCAGTCCCGTACCAGGTGCGGCTGGCATAACCAAGATACGTGCGCCCGAAACTTTACCCTCGACTTCGTGAGGGATGGTGCCTTTGTAGAGCACTACCGGCACAAAGTGTTTTTTGGCAACTTCGGTTGCTTTGGTAACGGCGGCCGTAACATCGGCACCTTTGGCGCTGCCTATGCCGACTTTGCCTTTGCGGTCTCCGACCACGACGAGCGCGCGGAACCGAAAACGGCGACCGCCTTTGACCACGCGTGCCACGCGGTCGATATGGACTACTCGCTCGTCGAATTGTTTTTCTTCGACAGGGTGCTGGTTGCGGTTGTCGCGACGCTGGCCACGGCCAGGACCGCCTCGTTGCCCGCCACGTTGATGATACGCACCGCCGCGATGCTGGTTTTGGGCAGCTTGCTCGGTAGCGACTGCCTGCACTGCTTGCGTTTCGGGGGTTTCTGCCATACTAAAACTCCAGTCCTTTCTCCCGTGCCGCATCGGCGAGGGCTTTTATGCGTCCATGGTAGCGTTTGCCACCTCGGTCAAACACCACTGCGGTGACTTTGGCTTTTTTGCTTGCTGCGGCAATCTCTGCACCGACCCAGGCGGCTTTTTCGCTGAGACTACCTTTGGCGTTTTTGTTACCAGCAGTAGTGACTGCGGCCAGCGTATGGTGTTTGCTATCGTCGATAACCTGAGCGCTAATGTTGGTGTTGCTTACATACACGCTCAAGCGAGGCCGCTCGCTGGTGCCGATGACAGTGGCGCGAATGCGGTGTTTGCGCTGCGTGCGTTGGACTAGTTTTTGGGCGAGGCTCATGTTATTTATCCTTTCCTGACTTACCCGACTTGCGCAAAATGCGTTCGTCGATGTATTTGATGCCTTTGCCTTTGTACGGTTCTGGTTTTTTTAGCGCCCGTATTTCGGCGGCAACTTGACCAACCTGCTGCTTGTCAATGCCCGTAACAGTCATTTTGTTTTGCTCGACGCTCACCTGCACACCTTGGGGGACTTTGTAAATAACATCGTGGCTAAAGCCAATGTTGAGCTTAAGATCAGAGCCCTGCATGGCGACGCGGTAGCCAACCCCATTGAGCTCAAGCTGTTTACTAAAGCCTTGGCTAACACCCTGCACCATGTTGTTAATAAGGGCGCGCATAAGCCCGTGGGCAGCACGCACTTTTGGCATGTCGTTTGCCCGGGTAACGCTGAGCACACCGTCGTCAACCGTTACGGTTATGTTTTCTAGTTGTGGTGTTTCTAGACTGCCCTTCGCCCCAGACACTTTGACCGCGTCTGAGTCGACAGTGATTGTCACACCGCTTGGGATCTGGATGGGTAGTTTTCCTACTCGACTCATTATTTTCCTTTCATGAATGATGAATAATGAATGGTGAATGCTGTATTTTCATACTTCATTCTTTATTCTTCATACATCATTCTTGTTTCCTTTAATAGACCTGACAGATTAATTCACCGCCCACGCCCTGCTGTTTGGCTTCTTCGCCCGTCATGAGCCCTTTGCTAGTGCTAATGATGAGCACGCCGCGGCCGCGTTTCACCTGAGGAACTTCGCGGGCGTTGGTGTACGCGCGGCGACCCGGTTTGCTCAGACGTTTGATTTCGGTAATACGGGCGTTTTCGCCGTCGAGGTTGATGGTAATGTGCAGGCGTTTGCCGACGCTAAGGTCTTCGACGCGCACATCATGCAAAAAGCCGTTGTTTTTTAGCGAAATCGCCACGTTCTCTTTGATGTTGCTGTGCGGCAAACTTACCTCGTTTTTACCAACGGCAATGGCGTTGCGTACACGGGTAAGCATGTCAGAAATGGGGTCGGTTGTCGTAACACTCATGCGTTTCCTCCTTTCGGAACAGGAGTTTGTAGTTTGTAGTTTGTAGTTTGTAGTTTAGAACCTAAAAACTGAAAACTATCTACTATAAACTTGTTTTTCATTTACCAGCTCGCTTTCGTTACACCAGGGATCTCTCCCTTGCTGGCATGTTCGCGGAAGGACAAGCGACTGAGGCCAAACTGGCGCATGTACCCATGTGGACGACCTGTTTCGACGCAACGGTTTTTGCGGCGGGTCGGGCTAGAGTTGCGCGGGAGTTTTGCCAGGCCCTCGTAGTCACCGAGCTCTTTGAGCTCTTTGCGCTTTGCCGCATACTGCTCTATCATCTTAATCCGCTTTTTATCTCGTGCAAGATTTGATTTTCTAGCCATTGGTGCTCCCTTCGGTCGGAAGTATATGGTATCTAGTATCTGGTATCTGGCGGGACAGTGCGTTGCTAGATACTAGATACTTCATACGAGATACTACGTCTTTCATTTGTTCTCCTTCTCAAACGGCATGCCAAACTTTTGCAGCAATGCCTTACTATGTGCTTTGTCGTGGCATTTGACGACAAATACGGCTTGCAGCCCATGGGGTGTTGTGGTTTCTTCGAACGTTAGCTCGGGGAACACACTTTGGTCGGTGAGGCCAATGCTGTAGTTACCTTGTTTGTCAAATGCTTTGTTGCTTACGCCGTGAAAATCGCGCAAACGCGGCAGCACAATGTTAATCAACCGGTCCATAAACTCGTACATACGCTCGCCGCGCAAGGTTAGTTTGAGGCCGATCATGTTGCCTTCGCGTAGTTTAAACCCAGCAATAGAGTTTTTGGCAACGGTTTCGACTGGCTCTTGGCCGGTCACTTTGCGCAAGGTGTTTTTGGCGGCCTCTATCGTTTTTTTGTCGTCTTTGGCTTTACCTAAGCCAACATTCACAACGATTTTTTCGAGTTTTGGCACCTGGTGCGCGTTTTTAAGGCCCAGTTCTTTCATAAGCTCTGCGGCAAATGTGTCGTTGTATTCTTTCTTGAGGCGCGCGCTATATGGTGCGGTAGCTTTTAGTGCTTTTTTGGTTGTTTCAGCCATTATTTGCTCCTTCGGTCGGAAGTATATGGTATCTAGTATCTGGTATCTGGCGGGACAGTGCGTTGCTAGATACTAGATACTTCATACGAGATACTTGTTCTACTCTGCTCATAGTACCTTCGCCTCCTTCTTCGGCGCGGCCGCTTTTTTTACCGCCAAAGCTTCGGGCTTGATCTCTTTGCCGCTCGACTTGTAGACACGAGTTTTGCCCCCGTCTTTGTCGAGTTTGTAGCCAATACGGCTTGGCTTTTTGGTGCTTGGATCGACAACCGCAACTTTGCTCACCCACATTGGTTTTGTTAGTTCTATAATACCGCCGCGGGGGTGCGCTTGGTTGGGTTTTTGGTGCTTTTTGACGATATTTATGCCTTCGACGGTCACCTTGTTTTCGGTTGCGTGAGCTGCGATTACGCGGCCTTGTTTGCCTTTGTACTTACCGCTCAAAACCTGTACTGTGTCACCCTTTTTCAGCCGAATTTTGTACATTTTCTTGGCTCCTTGACTGTTTGACTGCTTGGCTCTCATCACAGTACCTCCGGCGCAAGGCTTATGATTTTGGCGTACCCCATGTCACGCAGCTCGCGTGGTACTGGGCCAAATATGCGCGTACCCTTGGGGTTTTTGTCTTCGCCGATAATAACGGCGGCATTGTCGTCAAACTTTATCGTGCTGCCGTCTTTGCGTTTTAGCTCTTTTTGGGTGCGAACAACCACGGCACGTACAACCGATTTCTTTTTAACAGTGCCCGTTGGGCTAGCTTGCTTGACGGTGGCGGTAATAATATCGCCGACTTTGGCGTAGCGTCGCCTGGTACCGCCCAGCACACGTATGCAGAGAATTTGTTTTGCGCCGCTGTTGTCGCAGACGACGAGCCTTGTTTCTTGCTGAACCATTATGCGTTCCTCCCTTTGGTCGGAAGTATATGGTATCTAGTATCTGGTATCTGGCGGGACAGTGCGCTGCTAGATACTAGATACTTTCTACTAGATACTATGCGTTTCATTTCGTCTCCTCGGCGGCCTTGTCAGTCACGCCAGGTACTTCGGTGGCTTGCTCGACGTGTTTGACTTCGGCTTTTTCGACAACTGACTGCAAGGTAAAGCGTTTGCGACGGCTAATCGGTCGGGTTTCGACCACCACTACTTTGTCGCCAACTTGGGCTTCGTTTTTTTCGTCGTGAGCCATAAATTTGGTCGTGGTGGTGTACTGTTTACGGTACAGCGGGTGCGTTTTTTTCTCTCGCACGGTTATTACGATGGTTTTGTCGGTTTTGTTGCTACTCACAACGCCGGTAATAGTTTTGGACATTAGGCGGTCCTCCCTTCGGTCGGAAGTATATGGTATCTAGTATCTGGTATCTGGCGGGACAGTG
>CAYZZH010000007.1:0-38991 GCA_964483005.1 uncultured Candidatus Saccharibacteria bacterium
ATCCACTACGTTCGGATGCTGCTGGGGTATCAGGTTAGGGTTTCTTGATTCACGTGTTTAACCAACGCGTTTTCTCGTGCAGCTCACTACATAACGACGTTTATGGATGATCGAGTGAATGATTTTGGACTATCGCTCGTATTTACCGGCAAACGGGAGACACCTCGCCAGCAGCGATTATATGAGCCGGCCCTATTTTTAGGCATATGACCACGCCAGGTAAAAGTTGCGATAACTGCTGTGCTGCAACTACCTCCCTTGAGTGACGTGCATTTTTACCTGTTGCCTGCGTCACATTAGCTGCATACCGTAAGTTGCGAGCGTTTACACAAAGTTGCCAAATGTTTAATGACCAGCCAGTGTCAAGATTTAAGGTAGGATACCTCGCTTTAGCCGACTCGTAGATGTAGCGGTGGACCTGTCCCCCCTCAGCTAAGATCCGCGAGTGAAGGCCTGGCGGTACACCCACAGGTATTGCGATAGTACCGTTTTTAGCATCTTCGTGGAAAAATATTATCCCTTGTGTACGTTCGCTAAGGTTTTTGTAGCTAAAACCATATAACTCTTGTCCTCTTCGCCCATCGTCCACAAAGTTTGGCCAATTAGTATATCGCCCCGGGTCTTGCAAACACTCCATAAAGTCTTTTGCAGCTGCGAGTTGCAGAGCGCTTGATTCTATTGTCGCCATATCTTGCTCTTGAACACCTTCGTTACCGATGTCCTTTCCGGACTATTACTTGTACCTTGTAGACATCTCGAGACAACTGCAAACCCACCACGAAAGCAGCTGTTGTTATGGCTGTTTGAGCGGTACTACCAGACCGTGTTTGGTCAAAATGTATGTCGCTACTCTTTTGATTTTTTTATCGAGTCTCTTCATAGCCTCAATACGTGGAGAGATCGGCCTTTCATTTTGATTGGGGTCTAGCAACAATATAAACCTAGCGGTAGCAGTTGCTTTTCGTGCGGTAGTATTTTCAAAGAGCGGCCATGCAAACAGACTCCATTTATCTACGGTGTTCATTTCGCATGGTGTCAGTTCTACGTCTAGACCGGCTTTTTTAAGGATACCAGCGCCTCTCCACCCCGTTTTGTAATGGGGCTCGACAGAAGAGCCATCCATTTGACCTATGAAAGGAACGGCAACTAACGTATTCTTCTGCTTGCAAAACACAATGGCTCCAGAAGCAGGTGCTGTCTCACTGACAGGCGTATGATCTTTGTCAACCATACGCGCTACCTCAGGCCAAAGACCACAGTAATCCTGGGCTGGTGGATACGTGTGCAACAACAGCGAGTTTACCGCTCTTTTAGTGCATGCCTGGGGAATATTTGGGTTATTCATTATTTTGAGTTTTTGGCGATGATGGCTTCGGCGACGTTGTTTGGCACGTCGGCGTAGTGGTCGAGTTCCATGCTGCTGCTGGCGCGACCTTGCGTCATGCTACGCAGGTTGGTGGTGTAGCCAAACATTTCACCCAGCGGGACAAACGCGGTGATTTCTTTAATCCCAGACGAAAGGTCTTCCATGGACTCTATACGCCCACGTTTGCTGTTAAGGTCGCCAATCACGTCACCCATAAATTCTTCGGGCGTGACCACGACCACCTTCATGACTGGTTCGAGCAACACTGGGCTGGCTTTTTTAAAGCCTTCTTGGAAGCCCATTGACCCGGCAATACTAAAGGCCATTTCGCTCGAGTCAACTTCGTGGTAACTGCCGTCGTACAGCTCGACTTTCATGTCGACCACGGGGTAGCCGGCAATTACGCCGTTGCTCATGGCTTCTTCGATGCCTTTGCGCACCGCGGGGATGTATTCGCTTGGTACCACCCCACCCTTAATGCTGTTAATAAACTCAAAGCCCGCACCCTGCTCGTTTTGACTCAGGCGCAGCCAGACGTCGCCGTACTGACCACGACCACCGCTCTGGCGCACAAACTTGCCCTGGGCCTCGACCGCGTCTTTGCGAATGGTTTCGCGGTAGGCTACCTGCGGCTGACCAATGTTGGCTTCGACGTTAAACTCGCGTTTCATACGGTCTACTAAGATTTCGAGGTGCAGCTCACCCATACCGCTTATAATAGTTTGGCCAGTTTCGTCGTCGACCCGCACGCGGAAGGTTGGGTCTTCTTCGGCTAGGCGCTGCAGGGCGAGGCTCATTTTTTCTTGGTCGGCTTTGGTTTTGGGCTCGATGGCAATAGATACCGGCGGCTCTGGGAAGGTAATGTTTTCGAGCTGAATGGGATGAGCCGGGTCACACAGGGTGTTACCTGTGGTGGTGCCCTTGAGCCCAACTATGGCGGCAATGTCTCCGGCGACCACTTCGGTTACGTCTTCGCGCTTGTCGGCTTGCATGCGCACAATTCGCCCAACCCGCTCTTTTTCGCCGGTTGAGCTGTTAAGCACGTACGAACCAGCCTGCAGCGTGCCCGAGTAGACGCGGAAATACGCGAGCTTGCCCACAAATGGGTCGGTGGTGATTTTAAACGCCAGGCCGGCCATAGGTTCGGCGGTGGAGTGTTTGCGCTCGACCTCTTCGCCGGTTTTGGGGTGGACGCCCCAGGCGTTGCTGCGGTCGTCGGGCGACGGCAGATAGTCGTTGACCATGTCGAGCACCTTTTCGACAATCACCCCACGGCCATCACCGCCGGTAACGGCGTAAAACTTGCCGGTTAGCACGGCCGTACGAATGGCCTGTTTGATCTCGGCTTCGCTGAGGCCCTCTTCGCCAACTTCGAAGTATTTTTCGAGCATGGCTTCGTCTTCGGCGACGGCGTTTTCGATAAGTAGGCTGCGGTATTTTTGCACCTGATCCATCATGTCGGCCGGTATGTCGCTCTCGGTCAACTCGTGGTCATGGAACTCTTTGTAGGTGTAGGCTTTCATGGCGACGAGGTCGACAACGCCGTTGATGCTTTGTTCGAACCCAATTGGCAAATGCACCGGGAACGCGCGCTTGCTTAGGCGGTGGTGTATGCTGTCGAGGCTCTTGTAAAAATCGCCGCCCGTTTGGTTGATTTTGTTGATAAAACATATGCGCGGCACGCCGTATTTGTCGGCCTGGCGCCACACGGTTTCGCTCTGGCTCTCGACGCCCATTTTGCCGTCGAACACCACGCAGGCACCGTCGAGTACACGAAGACTGCGTTCCACTTCGGCCGTGAAGTCGATGTGGCCGGGGGTGTCGATAATGTTGATTTGCTTGCCCTTCCAGTAACACGTCACAGCGGCGCTGACTATGGTAATGCCACGTTCGCGCTCTTGCGCCATCCAGTCGGTGGTGGTTCCGCCCTCGTGCACGGCGCCAATTTTGTGTTTAAGCCCGGTGCGATAAAGAATGCCCTCTGTCGTAGTGGTCTTACCCGCGTCAATATGAGCAATAATGCCCATGTTACGGATGTCTTGCATTTGTACTTTTGCTTGCGCCATGTGTTCGTTACGCTCCCTTTCGTCGCAGTATCTCTAGAGTCAAGGAGTTAAGGAGTCAATGAGTCAAGGATTCCTTAGCTGCAAAGTCTTATGATTGTGCGAACTCCTTAGTTTTATTAATTAGTCCAGTTAGTATCTTATGGCATTCTATGCTTGCACCATACAAATCATCGAGTTCTTTCTGATTCAAATACTGCACGTCAAGCGCCACTAGCAGCTGTGCTTGCGTTTCATGCAAAGAACCTCGCGCCATATCATAGAAATGGAGTCTGTCCGATGGTGTACGTCTACCAAAACCTTCAGCAATGTTTGAGACAATCGAAACGGCAGCTCGCCGAAGCTGATTGGTCAAGCCAAACTGTTCCGAAGAGGGAAATTGCCTGGTGGCGCGATAGATTTCCACCGTGTAGACATGAGCCTTCTTCCACGTCAACAAATCACGAAAGTCCTTAATCGGCTGCCGCTCTCCTTGACTCCTTAACTCCTTGACTCCTTGGCTCTTCCCTTCCATCCTTGACTCCTTAACTCCTTGCATCCTTGACTCTATCTTAGCCGCGGGCAAAGTGGGCGAAGGCGCGGTTTGCTTCGGCCATGCGGTGGGTGTCTTCTCGCTTTTTGACCGCGCTGCCTTGATTGTTGTAGGCGTCCATAAGCTCTAGGGCAATCCGGTCGGCCATGCTCATGCCTTTACGGGCGCGAGCCGCTGCCACAAACCACATGGTGGTAAGGTGGTTTTGACGCTGACCTTTAACCTCAAATGGAATCTGGTAGTTGGCGCCACCAACACGGCGAGAGCGGGTCTCGACATTTGGGCGGATGTTGCTGAAGGCTTGCTCAAAGACCTCAAGTGGGTTGTCTACCTTTAGTTTCTTCGCAGCCGTTTCCATACCGGTATACACCAGGCGTTCGGCCACTTGCTTTTTGCCGTCGCGCATAACGCGGTTTATCAGCCGCTGCACCGGCACACTGTTGTACACACGGTCGGCGGGGATGTCTCGGACGAGTGAGGCAGTTACTTTTCTGGGCATTACAGGCTCCTTTCGGTCGCGGTAGTAGGTAGTATGTAGCATGTAGCATGGAACGTCTGAGGGCTGACCATGCTACCTGCTACCTGATGCATGCTACTCATTATTTGGCCTCCTTTTTGGCGCCGTATTTGCTGCGGCCTTGTTTGCGGTTTTGAACGCCTTGGAGGTCAAGCGTGCCGCGCACAATGTGATAGCGCACACCCGGCAGGTCCTTGACGCGGCCGCCGCGAATCATAACAACGGCGTGCTCTTGCAGGTTGTGACCCTCGCCGCCAATGTAGGCCCAGACTTCGTAGCCATTGCCGAGCCGCACGCGGGCAACCTTGCGCAGCGCTGAGTTGGGTTTTTTGGGTGTTTTGGTGGTGACTTTTACGCAGACACCGCGTTTAAACGGTGCGGCTTTTTCGTAATGTTTTGTTTTAAGGTTGTTGACCACACGCTGCAGCGCCGGACTTTTGGTCTTGGTCGTAGCCTTGGTACGCGGTTTACGTACAAGTTGGTTAATGGTAGGCAAAACATACCCCTTTCTCTGGTTGTCGCCAGAATTATCACTGGTGCGAAGAGTGTGTGGCCGACGGTTTGCTTACGCCAAAGCAACACATATCTCCTCTCCCGCCAAGCACGCACCGTAGTGCGTGGGCTCAAATTTGATATAACCCCTTAACTATACCACTGATACCCCTGGCGCGCAACAAATTTTACCGAAATTTTGGTGCAATGGTGACCAGTGTGCTACACTCGGTCGTATGGCACAAATCGCAACAGTACAGCGCCGTCGTCCTCGTTATACCGGGGGAATTGTTCGCGTATAGTCACTAAAACCAAGCAAGCAGTCACCCCTCGTTCAACCGAGGTTTTTTATGTATAAGCTACGAAAGGATTCACCATGCAAAACACACCAGTCTGGAGTACTCACACAAGCACGCTTCACCCGCTAATCGCGGCGTATACGGTGGGCGACGATGTCGTATACGACCAAAAACTGCTCGGCTACGACATTCGGGCAACCAAAGCTCACTGCCATATGTTGGCCAGTGTTGGGTTGCTAACACAAACCGAAGCAACGCAGCTTAGTAACGCGCTCGACGCCCTGCGGCACGCTTGGGAAGCCGGCGAGTTTACCGTGACCGACGAGTACGAAGACGGCCACAGCGCAATTGAGGCGTATCTGACCGACGCACTCGGCACCGTGGGCAAAAAAGTCCACACCGCCCGCAGCCGCAACGACCAAGCGTTGGTCATGATGCGGCTGTACCTAAAAGACATGCTCGCCAAGACAAGCGCCCAGCTCGACCACCTTGCCGACGCCTTTGTCGCACAAGCGCACACGCACCAGACCACGCCCATGCCCGGTTACACCCACACACAAAAAGCCATGCCGACAACGGTCGGGGCGTGGCTGGGCTCGTTTGGCGATGCGCTGCACGACCAGGCACAGTACCTTACCACCATTGTGCCGGTGATAGACCAAAACCCGCTTGGCTCGGCGGCGGGGTTTGGCGTGTCGCTGCCGCTAGACCGGGCCGTCACGACGCGTGAGCTCGGCTTTGCCAAAACCCAGCAAAACCCCATGTACTGTGGGCTGTCACGCGGTATTTTTGAGCTTATGGCTGTGCAGGCGCTGGTGCCCTCCATGACCATTGCCGGCAAATTTGCCACAGACATGCTGCTGTTTACCGCACAAGAATACGGCTTTTTTGGCCTGCCTGCCTCGCTCACCACAGGCTCGTCCATAATGCCACACAAACATAACTACGATGTGTTCGAGATTGTTCGGGCCAACGCGCATAGTTTTGGGCAATACACCCTACAGCTTCAAACGGTTGCCGGAGGGGTCGGCAGCGGCTACCACCGCGACTTGCAGCTCACCAAAAAACCCACCGTCGACGCCTTTACACTGGCCTTGGCCACACTCGAAGTCTTGCAGCTAGTGGTGTCAGAGTTGGTTGTCTACCCAGCGGCGCTCAAACGTGCCATGACCGACGAACTGCTTTCGGTGCAGCGCATAAACGAGCTGGTCGCCACCGGCGTTCCCTTTCGCGACGCCTACCACCAGGTAAAACAAACCCTCACCAAAACACATCAGTAAAACCACTGCCATTAATGTATACCACTCAGCCCGACACAATCACCGCAGCCTTTAGGTGAGATGGGGAGGGCTGACATCGGATTCATTCCGGGTTGATGTGGCGGAGAGGGTGAGTCCCTGAGCCGCCGACACTTTCTACCCTGTTGTCATCCCGACCCCCGTGTCGTAGCACGGGGCAGGCTCCGTGGAGGGATCCCGTCGAGTGCATTTCTAACGGGATCTTTCGACGGAGTTTATACTGAGCGAAGTCGAAGGGCTCAAGAGGACATCCAGAAAGTGTCGGTGGCTCAGGCAAGCCCTTCCCTTAAAATCAAGCACTTCGTGGTACACTAGGGTATATGAGTGAGCGAGTAAAACCGTCGCGGCGTGGTGGCGCGCACAAAACACCGACGCTTGGCGTGGTGGGCCTGGGCTATGTTGGGTTGCCGCTTGCGGTAGAGGCGGCGCTTAAAGGCTACCGAGTTGTCGGGGTAGATGTGCAAAAATCGCTGCTTGCAACCATTGACGCGCGCCAATCTCCCTACGTTAACGACCAGCGTTTTGCTGCCGCTCTCGCCCGCGTGCCAGCCGAGCAACTCGTGACGACCCTGGACTACAGCGCCCTTTCTGCCGTCGACACGGTCATCATTTGCGTTCCTACCCCGACCGAGCACAATGTCCCCGACCTCACACTGGTCAAAACCGCCACTCGCAGCCTCGCACAGCACATGCACAAAGGGCAGCTCGTGGTACTCGAGAGCACAGTTAACCCAGGTGTTACGAGAGACGTTGTGCTGCCAATACTCGAGTCTGTGTCGTGCCTAACGGCCGGCCAGGACTTTTATCTGGCGCATTGCCCCGAGCGTATCGACCCGGGCAACAACCGGTACTATGTGGGCAACCTTAACCGCGTGGTCGGTGGAATTACGCCGCAGTGCACCAAAAAAGCGGTCGCTTTTTACACTCGCATTATCGACGCCCGCATTACCCCGCTGGGTTCAACCGAAGAGGCCGAGTTTGTTAAATCGTGGGAAAACACCCAGCGCAATGTTATGATTGCCCTGGCAAACAGCGCGGCCATTATTTGCGATGGCTTGGGGATGGATATCGAGCGTGTACAGCAAGGCTTGCAGTCAAAGGTCGATCAGTTTGGCTTGTCGCTGGCAACGCCCGGGATTGGCCCAGGCGGCCACTGTATACCAGAGGACATTCACTACGTAATACAACGGGCCCGGGAAAGCGGCATAGACACGCGGTTTTTAGACGATGCCGCCGAGCTCAACGACCGCATGCCCAAGTACGCCGTGCGCCGTCTGAGCTCGCTCGTCAAACACCACGGCGAAGACATCAAACAGCTGCGGGTTGCCCTACTGGGCTTAGCCTACAAACCAGACATTGCCGACACGCGCAAATCGGCGGCCATAGAGGCCGGGTACGTGCTGCAACGCTACGCGGGTTCGGTTACGGCCTATGACCCCTACGTTAGCGACCCGGCACTGGCCGAGCCGTTTCATGTGTCTGCCACGCTCGAAAGTGCCCTGCGCACCTCCGACGCAATTTTTATCGCCACCGCCCACACCGAATTTACCACCCGCATTACGCCCGCGCTGCTCAAAAAACACCACATACGCTACGTGCTCGATGGGCGCAACATTTTAGACAAAGCCGCCATCGAAAAGGCTGGCATTGTTTACCGCGGTATCGGCCGATAGGGAGGGGAGGTTAGAGGTTGGAGGTTGGAGGTCGTTGATAGGTATACCACTCAGAAACTAAAATACGGTTTTTCCGGACAGATGATCGCCGAGTCAAAACCAGTCAAGACTGACTAGTCTTATCGAGATATGGTGCGAAAGTCTTGGCTGGTTTTGGCCGATGAGGGCTCGAGTGGAAAGGCCGAATTTTAGTTTGTGAGTGGTATATACTGCAAGGGAGCTACACCGAGGAGCAATGGTAAGATAAGCCTGCGGCGAGGTGTAGGACTGCGTGTTTTTTAACTGTCGACTAACAACGGTCAACAAGCAACAAACTGACAACGGCCAACTTAGCAACGGTCGAACCGGAACCACGAGTGCTTTCTGGATGTCTGAACGGATCCGGCTTCCTGCAAGGAGGCCGGAGAAATCGAAAGATCCCGTCAGTATTGCATCCGACGGGATCCTTCCACGGAGCCTGCCCCGTGCTACGACACGGGGGTCGGGATGACTACGGAGTAGAAAGCGTTCGTGATTCTGGTTCGACCAGCCTTACCTCGGGTAAGTTGTGAGTGGTTCGTTGCGGCGTTGGCCGTTTGTGGTTTGTTGAGCGTTGCATAGTTGAGCGTTTGCGACACTCTATGTCTACATGACATGGTGTTTTACCTGGAAACAGCTCTACTCCTCCACGTTAAAACCCTAGGCAAGAGAGCGCAGAGCTGCCACTACGTAGGCAGCTCTGCTTTCTGCTCTGACAACTGTGCGCTGACCACTACCCTTCGGCGCGGAAGATTTGGTCGTTGTGGTACTCTTGGGGGGCTGGCTCGTCGCCTTCGTCGAGGGCGTTGCTTGCCCCGTAGCCAGTGCCGACTGGGATTTTGCGGCCCAAAATAACGTTTTCTTTCAGCCCAAAGAGGCGGTCAATCCGGCCAGAGGTGGCGGCGCCTATTAGCACACGTGTCGTGTCTTGGAAACTGGCGGCGCTTAGGAACGAGTCGGTCGACAGGCTAGCTTTGGTAATACCCAGTAGCAGCTGGTTGACTTTAGCGGGCTGTTTGCCGGCAGCCACGAGTGCTTCGTTGGCTTCGGCCACGGCCAGTTTGCTCACGACATCGCCGGTAACAAATTCACTATCACCCGCGTCTTCTACCTGCACGCGACTAAACATTTGCCGCACGATAATCTCGAGGTGCTTGTCAGAGATGTTTTGCCCCTGACCGGCAAATATGCCCAAGATTTCGTTCATTATGTAGCGCTGAGTTGACTCAACACCTTGCAGCCGCATAAGGTCATGGAGGTTTATCGAACCATTGGTCAGGCGCTGCCCGGCTACAATAGTGTCGCCGTCTTGCACCTGCATTTGCTTAAAGCCGGGGATCTCGTAGCGGACCGTGCTCTTGCTGGTTGGCGTGACAATACAGGCTTTGTCGGTTAGCTCGGCCTTGCCAGCCATGGGCGAAATAAGCGGGTTTGCGCCGTCTTCGTCACTCGCGAGCACATCGCCAATGGCGACATCGCTGCCGCTGGCAATCTTTGGCGTGCGACCATCGAGCTCAACTACGACCTTTTCTTGGTCGGCGGCGGTCACTTGCACAATGTAGTGGTCACCTTCTTCCCAGGTGTTTACCACGCCACCAATATCAGCGAGGTACGCCTGGCCTTTTGGCAGCCGTGCTTCAAACAATTCTTCGACACGGCTTAACCCTTGGGCGGTGTCGTCGGCCACCACTGCGCCCGAACGGTGTTTACTGTCGAGGCTTAGCTGGGTACCCGGTTCGCCAATACTTTGGGCGGCAATCACGCCGATTGGGTTGTGGCTGGTGACCAGCTGGCCGGTTGCGGGGTCAAGCCCGTAGCTTTTTTGCGGCACGCCGTGGACAGAGGTTGCACTGAGGGCACTGCGGATTTTTACACCGTCGAGCTTTTCGTCGGCGTCGATTGCCTCGGCAATTTCGCGGGTAAAGAGTTCGCTGGCGGTAATATGCCCCGGTACATCTTGAGCGGCGTAGCGTCCCTCGAGGCGCGAAGCATACGAAACACCAATCGCTGCCGCGTCGGCTCGCAGCAAGGCAAAGCCCGGGTCAGCCGCATCGTCGCTGTCGTCGTCTATGGTAAACACATCTTGCGAAACATCTACCAGGCGTCGGGTCAGGTAACCGGCATCGGCCGTTTTCAGGGCAATGTCGATAACCGCTTTACGAGTACCACGCGTACCGGTGAAATATTCGAGCGGCGTCAAGCCCTGCATGTAGCCAGCCTTGACCGGCAGCTCAATAACGTTGCCGCCCGCGTCTTGGAACACGCCAAGCATACCGACCGACATTTTCATTTGGGAAATGTTACCGCGGGCACCAGAGGTGATTGCGATAGCCATTGAGCCGTCTTGGCCTTGCATTTGTTCGGCCAAAAGGTTTTGGACGCGGGTGTCTATTTTGGTCCAGTTTTCGACGGTCAAACGGTGACGCTCGTCGTCGGTAATAAACCCTTGGTCATACTGGTCAGATATGCCAGCGCTTTTCGTGTCGCCTTCTTTTAAAATGTCACCTAGACCCGTAATCGGTTCGAAATCGCCCATGCCCATGCTGAGGCCCGACAAGGTAGCGTAGCGGAAGCCGAGGTCTTTGAGGTTGTCGGCGATTTCGGCAGTTTTTTCTTGACCGTACTGTGTGTAGACCGCCGCCATAACTTTTTGCAGGCGTTTTTTGGTCATGGGCTCGTCTTGGAAGGGGAAGTCTTCGGGGAACATTTCGTTGAAATAGGCGCGGCCAAGCGTGGTTTCGCGCACGACACCACGGAACAGCACAGTAATAGGACTCTGTAGGGTAATGACCCCCGCGTCAAACGCCATCGAAGCCTCGCCGACGCTCGAGTAGGCGCGGCGTACGACATTTTTTTGGCCAGGACGTTCGTAGGTAAGGTAGTAGCACCCGAGCACAATGTCTTGCTCAATGTGCAATATGGGCGAACCGTCGGCCGGTTTAAGCAGGTTGCGGTTGGCACTCATAATGTCGCGCGCCTCTGCCTGGGCAGCATCGCTCAGCGGCAGGTGTACGGCCATTTGGTCGCCGTCGAAGTCCGCGTTAAAGCCTTTACATACCAGTGGGTGTAGCTGTATTGCCCGCCCCTCAATAAGCACCGGCTGAAACGCCTGTATAGACAGACGGTGCAGCGACGGAGCGCGGTTGAGTAGCACGTACTTGCCCTGAATAACCGTGTCGAGAGCGTCCCACACCTCAATTTCGCCGGTTTCGATCATGCGCGTTGCCGAACGAATGTTGTGAGCCTGTTCGCGGGCAATCAGCTCACCAATCACAAAAGGCTTAAACAGCTCCAGCGCCATCATTTTGGGCAGGCCACACTGGTTAATCTTAAGCTCGGGCCCGGCCACAATCACCGAACGACCACTGTAGTCTACGCGTTTACCGAGCAGGTTCTGGCGAAACCGCCCCTGCTTGCCTTTTAGCATGTCGCTCAGGCTTTTTAGACGACGGCGTTGTCCCGTGGCGGCAACCGCTCGGCCACTGCGAGCGCTGTTGTTGTCGATAAGGGCGTCGACGGCTTCTTGCAACATGCGCTGTTCGTTGCGACGAATCACCTCTGGCGCATTGAGTTCCATTAGTTTTTTCAGTCGGTTGTTGCGGTTAATCACGCGGCGATACAGGTCGTTGAGATCGCTGGTCGCAAACCGACCACCAGTTAGCTGCACCATGGGGCGTAGGTCTGGTGGAATCACTGGCAAAATCGAAATACACATGCTTTCGGGCTGTATGCCGGCGCGTTCCATGCTTTCGAGGAGGCGCAGGCGTTTCATGAGTTTCTTTTTGCGCTGACCCTTGGCTTCTTCGGCCTCAGCGGTTAGGTCGGCAATTAGCTGGGACAAATCGAGTTCGGCCAGCAGCTCTTGCAGGGCCGCACCGCCCATGCCAACCTGCACCATGTCGCGAAGCTCGCGCGGCAGATTGCGGTAGTCGGTTTCGTTAATAAGCCCCATTTTGACCAGACTGTCGAGCTGAGTGCGCAGTAGTTCCCAGTCTTTGTCGAGTTGCTCGAGCTCTTTGGTTTGTGCCTCGGCAAGCGCCTTAACATCGGCCCCTTCGACTTCTGCCTCTTTTTGGTAGCGCAGTTTAATCGCCTGCTGGGCCGCCTGCCACTCAGCCTCTTTGTCGGTGCGGTATTGGTCGCGCATGGGCACATTGACCGACTTGATAATGTAGCCGGCAAAATACGCCACGCGTTCCAGGCTTTTGACCGTCATACCCAGTAGCAGACCCATGGCACTCGGTGTGCCACGCAAGAACCAAATGTGTGCAACCGGTACCGCCAGGCTAATATGCCCCATGCGTTCACGTCGCACAATACTGCGGGTAACCAGTTCGCCGTTTTTGTCGACGGCTGCCTCGCGGCTGCGCACACCTTTGTACTTGGCGTCGTGCGGGTTAATGTCTTTAACCGGGCCAAAAATACGCTCGCAAAACAGACCGTCTCGCTCTGGTTTTTGGGTGCGGTAGTTGATGGTTTCGGGTTTGAGCACTTCGCCGTAACTCCAGTCAAAAATATCGCTGGCGTTTGCAACCGCCAGGCGGACTGCGTCAAAATCGGCAATGTTTGTTCCGTATGAGTATCTACGCATTAGTTGTTCCTTTCGACTGAAATTTGCAGGTCCGTAAGTGCGCTGTGGGGCGTCAAGTGTGTGCTATGCATTATGCTTGCTCCGTTTCGTCGTCGGTGTCGGTCGGCACGGCGTCGTCGTCTTGGGCAACACTGGCAAACACGGCGTCGTCGGCAAAATCGTCGGCGACTGGCACACCATTGCTATCTTGCAGCTCAAAGCCCTCGCCAACGACTTCTTCGTCAGTGACGTCAACGTCAGAGACGGTTGGGGTGGGAACGGCTACTTTCGACGGATGCGTCGCTTCTTCGTGAATGTTTGTAGCCAGTACGGCCTCGGCGTCAACCACGTGGTCTGAGGCGACCAGGTCGACTTTGAGTCCCAGACCCTGCAGCTCTTTGACCAACACGTTAAAGCTTTCGGGAACTTTTGGCCCAACAATTTCGGTCTTTTTGATGATGGCTTCGTAGGCTTTGCTGCGTCCGTAGACATCGTCGGACTTAATCGTAAGCATTTCTTGCAGCGTGTTAGCGGCGCCGTAGGCTTCGAGCGCCCAGACTTCCATTTCGCCAAAGCGCTGACCGCCATTTTGGGCTTTACCACCCAGCGGCTGTTGCGTCACCATGGTGTATGGACCGGTGCTGCGGGCGTGGATTTTGTCGGCCACCATGTGGTTGAGCTTGATCATGTACATGCTACCAACAGTGGTGCGTTCTTTGTAGGCGCCACCGGTGCGGCCGTCGTACAGCTGCTGTTTACCGTCTTCGGGGAACCCAGCTTCGCCGAGCATACTCTGAATTTTGGCCATTGGCGCGCCGTGGAAACTGGCGCTGGCAACCTTCATGCCGAGGGCACGGGCCGCCATACCAAGGTGGGTTTCAAACAGCTGACCTATGTTCATACGACTCGGCACGCCGAGCGGGTTAAGGATGATGTCGACGGGCGTCCCGTCTTCCATAAACGGCATGTCTTCGATGGGCAAAATACGGGCAATCACACCCTTGTTACCGTGCCGGCCACCAAGTTTGTCGCCAACGCTAATTTTGCGCATTTGCGCCACAAAAACCTGAATCTGCATAAGCACACCGGCCTTAAGCTCGTGGCCGTTTTCGCGGTTAAAAATCTTAACGCCAACTACTTTGCCGTGCTTGCCGTTGCTCATACGCTGAGAGGTGTCACGGACTTCTTTGGCTTTTTCGCCAAAAATCGCTCGCAGTAGGCGCTCTTCGCTGCTCAGCTCTTGTTCACCTTTGGGGGTAATTTTACCAACCAAAATGTCGCCGGGGTGCACTTCGGCCCCCACTCGCACAATTCCCTCGTCGTCAAGGTGGCGCAGTGCGTCTTCTGACACGTTAGGGATGTCTCGGGTCACAATTTCTGGTCCCAGTTTGGTTTCGCGCACTTCGATCATGTAGTCGACTATGTGTATGCTGGTAAGCGTGTCGTCTTCGACCAAACGGCGGCTAATAATAATCGCGTCTTCAAAGTTGTAGCCCGCCCACGGCATAAACGCAACCAGCAAGTCTTTGCCGAGCGCCAACTCGCCGCCCTGTATGCTCATGCCTTCGATAAGCACGTCGCCCGGTTTGACCTTGTCGCCCGTGTTAACAACCACGTGCTGGTTAATGCTGGTGCCTTCGTTGCTGCGCACAAAATGCTGCGCGTCGTAGGTAACGATGGCGTCTTTGTACTTCACCACAACCTGGTCGGCAGTTGCTTTGGTTACTTCGCCCGCTGCTTCGGCAACCACCAACTGACCGGTGTTTTCGGCTGCCACTGCCTCGAGACCCGTCCCCACAATGGGGCTTTCTGGGCTAATGAGCGGCACAGCCTGGCGCTGCTGGTTGCTTCCCATCAGTGCGCGGTACACGTAGTTTTTTTCGATAAAAGGAATCAGCCCGGCGCTACTACCAATAATCTGGTTTTGCGCGGCGTCTACGTGCGTTACGTCTGCCCGGTCAACTGTGGCCGATTTGAGTCCGGCTCGAGCGCTCACCCACTCGGCGACGATGCGTCCTTTGGCGTCTAGCGCTACGCCAGCACCGGCAATCACGGCCTTTTCTTCGGCAGCAGCGTCTAGATAGACGATTTTGTCGGTCACTACGCCATCTTTGACCACGCGGTACGGTGTTTCGATAAAGCCGTAGTCGTTCACCCGCGCGTAGTTGGCCAGGTTAAGTACCAGCCCCACGTTGGCGCCCTCAGGTGTCTCGACCGCACAAATACGACCGTAGTGAGTTGCATGGGCGTCGCGCACCTCAAACCCAGCCCGTTCGCGGCTTAAGCCACCAGGCCCCATCGAACTCAAACGCCGTTTGTGGGCAAGCTCGCTGAGCGGATTGATTTGGTCCATAAACTGGCTCAACTGGCTACTCGCAAAAAACTCGCGCACTGCCGCCACCACTGGCCGCGCGTTAATAAGCTGCCCGGGTTGCACCGTTTCGATGTCGCTCATCGACATACGATCTTGCGTGTTACGCACCATGCGCAGCAGGCCAATTCGGAACTGGCGCTGCACTAGTTCGCCCACCATTTTAATACGCCGGTTGCTTAGGCTGTCGATATCGTCGCCCGGTTCTTGGCTAACATTCATACGAATAAGCTCGGCCACAATCGCCACCAAGTCTTCGAGCCGCATTATGCGGTTTTCGGCCGTGTTTGGCACGTCCAGCCCGAGACGCTGGTTTATTTTGTAGCGACCCACGCGGCTAAAGTCAAACCGCTTGTAGTTGTAAAACATGTTTTCGAGCAGGCTGCGGGCGTTATCGACGGTAGCAAGGTCGCCGGGGCGAAGCCGACGATACACCTCAATCAGGGCTTCGGCATGGCCTTTGCTCGGGTCTTTGTCGAGTGTCGCTTGCAAAAAGCTGTCTTTTGCCTGGTCGACGTGTTTAAACGCCTCTTTCATGCTGGCTTCGGTCATCCCAAGCGCACGCAGCAGCGTTGTAACGGGGATTTTACGTTTGCGGTCTATTTTGACATACAGTGCGCCGCCCGCCGAAGTTTCGAACTCTAGCCAGGCACCGCGGCCCGGAATAACTTTGGCGCCGTACAGGTTGCGCGTGCCGTGCATATCGGCTGTATAAAAAACACCAGCCGAACGTATCAGCTGGCTCACCACGACGCGCTCGGCGCCATTGATAATAAATGTCCCGCGCTTGGTCATCCACGGGTAGTCACCGAGGTAAATCTCCTGCTCTTTAACTTCGCCGGTAATTTTGTTGGTTAGTTCAACGATTGCTTTCAGTGGCGCCTCGTAGCTAATGTTGTTTTCGCGGGCTTCGTTTTCGGTGGTTTTGGGGTCTTCGAAATGATACTGCTTTAGCACAAGCGTTAGCTTGGTACCGGTGTAATCGTCGATGGGACTGATTTCGGCCAGCAGCTCGCCCAAGCCTTCGTCTATCAGCCACTGAAATGACCTATTTTGATGATCGACTAGGTTTGGTAATGCCAGCATATGAGTTTGCTGGTCGTCGGTAAGATAGACACGGGTTGTTCTGCTCGCAGATGCAGTCTTAGCCATACGCGTTGTGACTCCTTGGGGTGCCCCAGTTAGTGATAATACAGAGTTTGGTGCTTTGCGCGTGTGCTAGTGCTCGCTGTTTGGCCGTAGCGCCACGCGTTCCAGTGTTTGTTGGTGTTTGCGGTGGAGGATTGCGCGTTGGTTTATAGTAGTTGTATGTGCCCGTCGGGGCAAACGACAAACCATATAGCACAATCACCAAGTGTCGCTGTTTTCGTCGAAGATACCTAATCCCATGCGTTTTGGTGCTTACTGACTTTGGCGCCGTCGTCAGCACAGCGTGAGCTTACACTACTTCTTATGTACTAGCATACAGCCTCACCACCCAAGAGTCAAGGATTGCAGTGACAATCATCACAATTTTTGTAGCACCATCTGTTTTTTCGAAAACACGACGGCACACTCTTGCACCACGCGCCCCCCATGCAACTGAGCATAAAAACTACCCAAAAGCGAGAAAAAGCAGCCCAAAACTTATCAGCGCCACCCCATAGCATTACATGCAAAAAACCAACCGAGTACCTGGTCCAACCTAAGTGCATTGAACCACCAGCGCTCTCGGGGTGTCGTCTTGAGCGGATCCCGTTAGTAATGCATCCAGCGAGATCTCTCCACAGGGTCTGCCCCGTGCTGCAACACGGGGAGTCGGGATGATAGTGCGGTGGAAAATGCAGGTGGTTCAGCCGAATGTGGAAATGAAGCGTGACATCACACGTGCGTTGGGCTTTTTTACCACCAATTTGTATTTTATAATATTTTAGTTTATTGTTTTTTTATGCTATTGTCCCCCGAACTTGGTGCATTTATAGAGACGTCCGCCCCAGTAAGAAACGTTTCTAGGTTTATTTTGTGTGGCTCAGCCAATAGGGCTCTTCTTCTCGGAGCCCAGGGACTACCCAGCCAGGGCGACTTCGATTTTTTCGATCGGAAAGCAGAGCTTCGTTCAAAGCATAGTTTTGTGCCAGAAGGCTTGATTTTAGACTTTCAGCCCAATAGAGAAATCAGACCAATCGCAGAATATTCAAGCACGTGGGGCATCTATGAGCACCGGAGCCGACACCCTAACCGTGAAGAGCCTCTTGTAACATTTGACGAAAGCATTATTACTACGGCCCAGTTTGCAATAGACGGTCTAAAAATAACGGGGCTTGATGCGTGCGGACATTTAGGGCTGTTTTCGATTTGCGAAATAGCTATAGGCACCTTCGTAAAACACCCGCGCCAAATGCAACAGCTGCGTACATATCATGCCGAGGTGTGCGGCCAGAAAGAACACGCTCTTGACGCATTAGTCCCCGAGCTATCCGCGCGAATGACTGAGCGTCTACGCAGATATCCTCCGTCGCCATACATCCGCGCTCGATCGCAGTTCTTCCATAGAGCTCCTCGTCTCGCCGCACGTGCTCAAAGGCTGATTGGCCCAGCCATTCAGAATATCCGTGGTTCACAACAACAAATCACTCCCATTAGTATAGACCAGCTACTTGCGCACGATTACGCTAACGGCTGAGCACCTTGTCGATGAGGCCGTAGGTGGCAGCTTCGGGGGCGGTCATCCAGCGGTCACGTTCCATGTCTTCGTGTATTTTGGCGCGCTTTTGACCGGTGTTGGCAGCCATAATCTCTTCGAGCAGCTTTTTAACGCGCAGTGACTCGCGCAGGTCAATTTCTTGGTCGGTCACTTTACCACGCGTGCCGCTGCTGGGTTGATGTATCATAACGGTTGCGTTTGGCAGCAAAAAGCGTTTGCCCTTGGTGCCACTACTAAGCAAAAAAGCCGCCGCACTCGCTTGCACCCCAATCCCCACCGTCTGAATGTCGTTCGCAACGTACTGCATGGTGTCGTATATGGCCAGCGCGTCGTACACGCTGCCGCCCGGACTGTTTATGTAGAGACATATGTCTTTTTTAGCATCTTCGGCCTGCAAAAACAGCAACTGGGCGACAATAAGGTTTGCCGTGGTTTCGTTGACATCGCTGCCCAGAAAGATTATGCGCTCTTTCAGCAGGCGACTATAGATGTCGTAGGCCCGCTCGTAGCGGCCTTCGTTTTCGATAACTGTTGGAACCAACACGCTCATTGCACCTCGTTTCGTAGCTTTACCCCTGGTGTGTTTTACCTGGGCCATGGCTTTACCGCTTTAGTCTAGCAAAGTTAGCACTCGCAAGTCAAGAGTGCTAATAAACTAGAGATGAGAGTCAAGGAGTCAACCGTCCTTCGCAGCAGCTACGGACGGCAGGTAAAAAATCATAAGCACTAATTTCTAAATACTAAACAAATCCAAATATCTTAAATCCCAATGCTCTAAACCGCGGCCGTAGGCCGCGAGAGGACCTGTCCTTCGTAGCTTCAGCGAAGAAGGAACAGCTAGTGTGGGCCATGCGTAAGCTCCCGGCTCAGCTGTTGTTAGGCTCGACAACTTCCGAGAGGCGGCGCGAGTTGTTTGACGAGGGCAGGTATTGCCGGTGGCAATACCTGCCCTGAGGAGTTCTCGCGTCGGTTGTCGAACTGACAACTGCTGACCGAGAGGTGGAGCCTTTGGCCTGGTTTTAGGTCAAGGACCTTTTGGCAGCAAAAGGTCCTTGTCGCCCGTGGGGGCGAGACCCCACATTACTTGTTCGCCAGGCGAGCCCAAAAGCCAGTAAAGCACCCCCTACTTCCCCGCGTACCCAGCCAACACCGCAATAGCCTTTTCAGTCAGCAAGCGACCGGCAATATCTTGCTGATTTTCGGGCTTGGTAAGCTCGGCCTGCATTTGCGGGTCGCTATACTGCTTTTTAAGCTCAGCTATCCGCGCCTGTACCTCGTCGTTCGTCACGCTGACATCCTCTGCCTTTGCAACCTCACCGAGCGCCAACCCAATTTTTATACGCAGCAGCGCCTGCTCTCGGTGACCATCACGATGTTGCTCTTCGGTCTTGCCCTCGGCCTTAAGGTGCTCTTGCCAGGTTTGACCGCGGTACACAAGGTTACGTTTTTCTTCTTCGTCCATACGGTCAATCTCTTGCTCAACCAACACCTCGGGGATCTCGACCTGCGTTTTTTGACCCAGCAGCTCTAACACCTCGTTTTCGAACTGCTGTTGGGTGGCCCGCTGCTTTTCGGCCTCTATTTGTTTGCGAATGTCACGCCGCAGCTCTGCAGCCGAGCCAAACGGCCCCAGTTTTGCAACAAACTCGGCGTCGAGTTTTGGCAAAACTCGTTCGTTTACCGTCACGACATCGACGCTAAAGCTCACCTTTTTGTTTTGTAGTTCAGTGGCACCATAGTTTTTCGGGAAAGTCACCGTAAATGTTTTGCTCTCGCCAGCGGCAAGACCAACAAGCGCTTCTTCAAACCCAGGTATAAACGCGCCGCTACCCAGCACCAGCGACTGACCCTCACCACTTGTGCCCGCAATTGCCGCTTTGGTTTTTGCGTCGACCCCAGCAAAGTTTATAACCACTTCGTCACCCTCGGCCGCCGCTCGTATAACGGCTGTTGTAGTGGCGCTACGTCCCAGCAGGTCGTTGATAACCGATTCGACATCTGCATCGGTCACCGTAACCGGCTTTTTGGCAACGTGCAGCTTTTTGTAGTCTGGCAAACGTATATCACCCACCACTGCGACGGTTGCCGTCATTTCTAGCTCGGTAAATGGCACAAATTTGGTCAATGTCACCTCTGGGCGATCCACCGGCCGCAGCTGTTCTTCGGTCACGGCTTTAGCGTACGCCTCATTCAGCGCCTGGTCTATTACCCGGTTGGCAAGCAGCTGCTGGTCAACGACTTTTTCGACCATGGCAGCGGGTGCGTGCCCTTTGCGAAAACCGGCCAGTTTGACTTCTTTAGAAAGCTCGGTAAGCACCTGCTGTTTTGCCCGAGCCAGCTCGTCTGGTTCGACCGCAATGGTCAGATGTACTTTGGTAGGGGTAAGTTGTTTTTTGGTGGTATGCATAGCTATGTACTGTACCAGATAGTTGGGTCCTCGACAAACCATGGCAATCAACGCCGCAGGAAGAGGCGAGAGGTATCCCTTCCTCTAACAGCCTCAATATTCAAGGAGTGCATGAGCCAGGAGTGTCTCTGTCAGCTGTTATCTGTCGATCAGGTCGTCATCGGCACGAGGTTGCGCGTGAGCCCGCCGGTGATCACGCAAAATTGCCACAATACGCTCTGGCGCGTGGGTTGCTGCCGCACCAGTCGTAAGGTTTTTTAGCGTCAGCCTCCCTTCGGCCAGCTCTGTATCGCCAATAAATATGCCGTGGTCTATGCCTTTTTTTACCGCTGTTTTGATTTGTTTTTCCAGTTTTCGACCGGTAGTGTCAACGGCCAAGCGCAGACCATCTTGGCGCAACTGCAGCAGCACGCCCTGTGCCCGCTCATACAAGCCCTCGCGCATAAACAGTACATATGCGTCTGTTTCGGTCGTTAGCCGCGGCAGCAAACTGTGTGTCTCCAAAAAATTTTGCAGTGTCACGTCGCCCATGCCAAACCCTACGGTCGGCACTGGTTCAACTCCAAACAAACCTATTAAACCATCATACCGACCGCCGCCAAACATGGCGCGGTTGTTGTCGGGATGCTCGTCAAACACCTCGAAAACAGTGTCGGTGTAGTAGTCAAAACCGCGCATAAGCGTTATGTCAAAACGCACATTTGTTACCTGCGCAGCGTCGAGCAGATCACTCAGCTGTCGTAGTTTGAGAACGGCGGGCAGCTGGTGTGTTTCGGCGGGCAAATCGTTCAACTTTTTGACCTGAAACAGCTGCAATAGTTTGTCAAGCATGCCCGTTTCGCGCTGTGTCGGTGTTAACACGGCATCGACCTGCGCCAAAAAGCTCTGGTGTTCCATTTTGTGCATACGGTCCAGCAGTCGCACCATGGTCTGCTCTTGCGTGTCGCTTAAGCCTAAGTAAGTCTGAAACAGGTGGTTCATTAGACGGCGGCTATTGACCCGTATGCTGTACATGCTAGCTTTTGCGCCGTAGGCTTTTAAGATTCGGTCGGCCAGTAAAATTATTTCGTGCTCGGCCTCGACACCTTCGACACCAAATATGTCTGCATTAAGCTGCCAAAATTGCCGCAAACGCCCACGCTGCATACGTTCGTAGCGCCACATTTCTGGTATAGCGTACCACCGCGCCGGGTAGGCGAGCTCTTGTCGTCTGCCCGCTACCATACGGCTTACCGTCGGTGTCATTTCGGTGCGTATCGTTACGCTCCGGCCGCCTCGATCTGCAAATGTGTAGGTCTGCTCGTCAATTATTTCTTGGTTTCCTTTGGCCAAAAACAGGTCAGTTGGCTCTAAAATAGGCGCGTCGTACTCCTCGTAGCCAAATCCCTCGCACACCTCACGCATTTTACTAAACATATACGTCTGCAAACGTTTGTCTTCAGGGTAAAAATCCCGCGCCCCCTTATAGGGTTGTGTACTCAATGTCATATAACTTCCAGTATACCCGGTAATACGCCAGGAGTTAAGCCCTACCACACTTACTCGGTATGGCAGTTATTTTCCTGCGGTGCTGGCTTTGTTGACTTGGTCGGCGGTGATCATGGCGTTGCGAATTTGGTCGCTCATGTCGGTCATGCCGCCGGGGCCGTGAGGGATAAGTATGGTGCTGTTTTTGCCGCTCAGGCCCAGTTCTTTTATGGTGTCGAAGTATTGCGTCATCATCACCAGGTTCATCACGTCTTGGCTGTTCACGCCGTTGACCGCACTCGAAAAGTTTTCGACCGATTCTTTCAGCCCTTCGATAATGGCTTTGCGTTGGTTGGCAATACCCTGCCCCTGCAGTGCTTTGCTTTCGGCCTCGCCCTCGGCGGCCTTCACCACGCGAATTTTGTCGGCTTCGGCCTGTTGGATGGCGGCTTCGCGCAGGCGCTGGGCGGCGTTGATTTCGTTCATGCTCACTTTGACTTTTTCGTCTGGGTTAATGTCGGTCACGAGCGCCTTAATAATGCCGTATCCAAAGTCGTCCATAACAGTGTCGAGTTCGGCCTTGACAGCGGTGGCAATATCGTCTTTCATTTCAAACAACTGGTCGAGGTTTACGGCCGGCACACGAGCCCGCACGGTGTCAAACACGTAGGCAGTAATTTGCTCTTGCGGGTTTTGCAGCTTATAAAAGGCATCGACGGCTTTTTCGGCCGGCACAAAGTACTGCACGCTCACTATTACAAACACAAACACGTTATCTTTCGTCTTGGTTTCGACCTGAACGTCGAGCTGCTGCACACGCAAGTTGACTCGACCGGCTATTTGGTCGATAATCGGGATTTTGATGTTCAGGCCTGCCCGCGACGCTTTGTTAAACCGCCCAAACCGCTCCACAATGGCAATCGTCTGCTGTTTGACCGTATACAAACCCGTGGCAATCAACACAATAACAACACCCAGTAAAATCCAATACAACATTGCGTGCTCCTTAGTACGTTTAATAAAGCTTTGGTGCACCTATGCGACCTATCGTGGAACCAGATTGTTCCTAGCTTGCGATTGATGCAGTCAAAGCTAATCGATTTAGGCTTTGAGTATTATAACGGAAATATCGTTATAAGCGAAACAGAAACCGAGGGGAGTCAGTACCATGCTTAATCTTTTTGCAAGGTCGCGCCCGTTTAGCTACGAAAGTACGGCACTCTACGACCAAAACACGTTCTATGCGGCGCTAGACCGTGATTTAAGCCGTTGTCAAAGCGAATTGGTGATAGAGAGCCCATTCATTACTGCAAGCCGCATGAACGTGCTCCTGCCCATTTTCGAAAAAATGCGCAGGCGTAATGTAAGAATCATCATCAATACACGTAATCCCCTTGAGCACGATGGGGACTATATTAGGCAGGCACAGGAATCGATAATACTATTGCAGAATATAGGCGTTAAGGTCTTATACACGACTAAGCACCACAGAAAGCTAGTTATTGTCGATCGTCGCGTAACCTATGAAGGTAGTCTTAATATACTATCGTTTACTGATAGTTGTGAGATAATGAGGAGAATCGTATCTGACGTGATTGCAAATGATTTATATAACTATTTGGGCTTACGCAGATATAACAAGGAGATGAAAAATGAGCGATTTTAAGCCATACGAAATGAATGAAGCCGATATCGATAAAACGATAGCGTATCTTAAGACTATCGATCCAGAACATGCCACGCCTGAAGATGCTATCGCCTATCTTGAATACTACCAGACGGTAATTCATGAACTTGGGCATCAACTTTCCGACGATGAGCTACAACAGCTTTACGAAGAGTTTTCTGCAAAGCGCAGTTAATCTAGCCTTCACCCATCTCGATTTCGAGAATACCCGAAGACGGGGTGCTTGGTTTACCTATTTTGTCTAGATTTTTATCGATAACGGTAGGTGCAGCTTTCGATGAATTCTCGTTGCTACTCTGTTGCTGTTTTCTGGCATAATTTTTCTTCGAGTACTCTTTAACCATATTAGCAATCTTACTACTGCCTTGATCTTCTAAGAGTAGGGTTTGACCGGACATAGGTTCTTGAGGTTGCAAAGCAGATAGTTTTGCATAGAAGTTGTATGCTGGGAGATTATTGATTTCACCTTGTTCAATAAATGGTGAAAATAGAGGCAGTAGAAGTCGTTCATCTTGAGGATTGCCAGTCCTAAAACATATGACCGTTCCGACGTTAGCCAATATAATACTTACCATCTGTTGATCGTCCTGTTGGGATGTGGACTGTTCGGCCATCGTAAGATACATCTTGTATTTGCGCGCTTCGCTTAATAGCTGCACGAACGATGTAGTGGCGAAGTTCTGGAATTCGTCGACGTATAGATAAAATGGTCGACGTTCAGTTTGCTCTATACGTGCGCGACGTAAAGTTGCGAGCTGTAATTTTGCAAGGATGGTTATTCCGAACAGCTCGGAAGTATCTTCTCCGAGCAGTCCTTTCGAAAGATTGCATACCAATATTTTGCCGCTATTGATGATGTCATCAAAATCGATTGTAGATCTAGGTTGTTCGAGAATCTGTCTGGCCGATGCGGAGAATAGGAACCGGCCGATTTTAGCAGTAATGCCTGCGGCCATTTTTACCTTCTGCATTTCACCAGCTTTTCCAATTTCGTTTTTCCAGAAGTTTACGAGATTTTTGTCTTGTAAGTTTTTTGTGATACTCTTGCGATACTTTGAATCGTTCAATAAATCAAATACGGTGAATAACGTCGGGCTTTCCGTCGTAAGAGCGGTCTGAATGGTATTGCGTAGCACATATTCAATGCGGTGACCGCCAGAGTCTTCATCCGAGAATATTTTTCTGAAAATAGATACCACTGACTCGGTGATGATGTCCTTTTCTCGGAGTAGCTCATTATCTTTGAGCCCTGGAGCAATTTCAAGCATGTTGAGTCCAATCGGATACTCTAAATCGTCAGGGTTAAAATATATGACATCTTTGGCACGCTCTTCAGGAATATGTTTCAAGATCGTTTCCGCCATGTCACCGTGCGGATCTAAGATAGCGACACCTTTCCCGGCTTTGATATCTTGAACTATTTGGTACTGTAGCATCGTTGTCTTACCGTTACCGGTACCGCCGATTATGTACATGTGCCGTTCTCGCTCGGCCGCTTCTAGCCCGATGGTAGTAGCCGTGCTTCTGTGAATGTTTTTGCCGATAATGACATCTAGCATTCGTCCTGATTTTAGTGAGATAGGTGCCGGTAGGGTTCGACTTAGCGACGAGATTAAGTTGTCAGTCTTGCTTATCCTGTTTGCCGGGAAATGGTATAAATTTGCAAGCTCAGTCGATGCAAGCACGAGTGCCGTACGGCGTAGAATTGAAGGGAGCCTGCGTTCTGCATTCAGCCTGCGGAGCTTAGTGGTAAAGGGTATGTCAAATTTTGCTTTTAGGGATTGATACGGCGGAACACTATAGCCATCAAGTACCGACTTTAAGGTGACCGCATGTCCGCTTGCGTCAGCGCTGGTTATCAAAATTCGCAAATTAACTTTAAAGAGCGGGTGGGTGACTTTTTGATGCATCGTTTCCATGAGTTCTAACTCAAAGGCGCTGAGTGTGCGTGCAGGTCTATCATGTTTTGTTATTCTGGCTTCTTGCTGCGCATCATGAGTCTTAGAACGATACTGATTTTGATATCCGTAGGTCGTTCCCATATATATCTCGCCAGTAAGTTCAGTTGCCCCCATGGCAGCTTTGCCAAAGACATTTCCGATGCGCCCCAAGAACGATAACTTGCCACCACCGACTTGTTGCAAAATATTTTCATTGCCCAATATTCTGTGCGACAAAGCGTCGGCTTCACGTAGCTTGAGTGGTGTGGCTACTATCTGTAGCGTTATCTCTTCGCCCTCTGACAGATTTGTCATGGCACCAGTGACATACGATAGAGGATCGTGTTGCTCCATGACGCTTGTTAGGGTAAGCGGGAGCACATAATGATTCGTTTGTTTAAAATCGATAACTTTGTTGACGGGTGATATCTTGCGGTCAACTTCCTTTACTCTAGAATCAGGTATATACGAAGCTATCATTTTCTGCATCATCACTGACTGTGCCTGCTCTGTTTGAATAAAGAATCTGACACCATCCTTGCGAGTCGATACGATTTCGAATATAAAAACTGGAAAACGTCGCAGCAGTTTATCCCTAAGTGCTCGGGCTGACTTTGTACCATGGATCACCGAAAAGAGTTGCTCGGTTGCCTCTGGTGTTTTTGCGATTGAGGTTGGGGGTGTTACTTCTAGCCAGATAGATTTACGACGACGTAAATGGACTCTGTTCGCTGCTTCAGTAGCCGTCATATATAAGATTGCTATGACAGTTACAATTGCGATGATTATCAGAGTTAGTTGCCAGTAGCTAGAGGCGGTGTCGATAACTCGAACGGCGTCGTCCATGCGGGTGCTCCTTTCTTGTCGTGTATGAAATCGTAATAACCTGCAGAGGCTTTCGTGAACGTTCGTTCTGATACGACATTTAGATTTGGAGCGTTCATTTCAGATATCGTCCAGTCGCCAGTTATCGTGTCGACGCGAATTACATAGGCAACGTGACCCCACTCTCCTTCATCAGTCTGGAAGATTGCTCCAACAGCTGGCGTATGATTAACGACATAATCTGCCGCGAGTGCGCTTTCATCCCATCTGTTAGCGTTTCCCCAGTATTGTCCAATAGGATGACCCGCCCAGTATCGTTTTGCGTATACCCAGTAGGTGCAGTTTCCCCATTCGTAGGTATTGCCCGGAACCATGCCGCCCATGTAAAAACCTTTTGATTCTGCAGCGGTTGCACTTGGCGAACTTGCCAAAAAACTGAGAGCCTCGGTTCCCATTGAAAACACAGCCATAACGGGCAGGAATATGATTACAGCTAGTGAGGTAAGTGAAACGGCTAGCAGCTTCTTGCCGCTATATCCGATAGCTTCAAATGTCATGACTGCCTGGTTCATGTGTACAGTTCCGCTGGATTTGTGGTAATCAGCGGATGCTCCTTGTCGCTCGCAACGACTTTGACCGCAACGTGATTTTGGTCTGCGATTATGAGAGCATCGCCTCGCTCGCATGTAAGCAGGAACTGTTGCTCGTACTCACTCAGGTTAAATTCTGACACAACATTCTTTATTGTCGTCGTATCTTGTCTCATCAATATGCGTAATGCGCTTTGCGAAGCAATCGCGCGGCCGTAGTCGCTTCTTAGAAAGTCGTTAGCCTGCTGGGATATGATAGACACACCTAAGTAGTATTTACGAGCACGGCGTACCAATCCTGCGACAAAGCGAGCAGATTCCTCGTGTTCAAGTAGCATCCAGCCTTCGTCAATGATCAACAATCGCTTTTCCGGCTTCGCCATTACCTGATTCTTTACGAAATTACTGATAATGAGCATCATGATTTGGCGTAAACTCTCCGGTAAGTCTTTGATGTCAAAGATGACAAGTCGGTTATCCAGCTTAATATTTGTCTGCGCATTAAATACTTCGGACAACGAGCCAGAGATATATTTCTCAAGTCGTTCACATAACTTGAGCTGGCCGAGCTTCTGTAGCTCGGCATAGAGATCTTCGAGTAGGGGCTGCTCTTTTTTGGCGCGTTTATAAATCGTGAGTATCGCTTTGTCGACCGCCGCTTTTTCGCGGGACGATAGCCCCTCCGCCATCAGGCTAATAACCTCGGTTAGATCTTGCGCATGCTCAGACAAGTCACTAATCTTATGAAACGTCGTGGCGAGATCAAACGGGTTGATTTTTTGTTTACTTTTGGCCGACAGCTTAATGTACGTACCCTTAACAGATTCGGTGAGCAACTTATATTCTCGCTCTGGGTCAATGACGATAACTTTCGTGCCCTGCATAAGCTGCCGCAGAATTTCAACCTTCGTCGTGTAGCTTTTGCCCGAACCAGACTGCGCAAACACAATACTATTAGCATTATGGAGACTAAAGCGGTCAAGGATAACGAGCGAATTATTCGATTTGTTTACCCCGTACAAGATGCCGGTCTCTTGTACGAGTTCTGAAGACATGAATGGAAACGTTAAAGCAGCCGACGAACTATCAAGATTGCGTTTTTGGTCAAGTTGGTCTTCTCCTCGCGGCAAGATTGATTGCAGCGCCTCAAGCTGTTGGTATCGAGCGACTTTTGAGTAGAACAAGCGTGCGGATAATGTTGCTTCTAGCAACTTGGTCGTTTTATCTAGCTCATCTAGGCTTTCGGCGCGGACATTGACATAAATTGCCATCTGGAAGAGCTTCTCCTGCCCACGTTGGATTTTATCGCGCAATTCGATAGCAGACTCAAGCGGGTCGGTGATTTCCGAACCAACAATTTTACCAGCACGCATCATTGCGCGTTTAGTTGATTCTAGCTCTGTGATTTTACGATGGAGCTTCGGTAGGGCGCTCAAGGCGCTTACTTCGTGTAGGTGATAGCTAATGTCAGTGTCATGATTGAAGTTGACTAGACTATCCATCCAGCCCGAGTTTGCAACAAACGGATATCCGGAAATATATAGCGTTCGCATGTATACACCGTCAATACAGAGATGATCTACGTTCTCTTCGAGACCGGCATATGACAATATATCGATTGCATCTTGTTCGCCAAAAGAAATGGCTAATTCTTTTTTTCGTTCTTCTCGTGCAAGCAGCCGTTTTCTAATAGGTGCTAGAATTGGCTCGAGTAGTTTATCGCGCATAGGATTCCTCTCTTTCGACAAGTGCGGTATGTATGAGCTGGAGTGCTTGATCGGTGAGGGGCTGAATCTTAGCCTGAGCGGGGTTGTAGAAACTGTAGAATAAATCAAGCACCTCAAGACTCGTGAGCTGCGTGGTATGCATACCAAGTCGCATCATGCCTTTCGCAACGATGTCTAGTTTAATATTGAGCTGCTCGCGAATTAATTCAAACTCTGCATTATCAGTAGGTTTATACGGCACGATGATATAAAAGTGACGCGTTAGAATCTTGTTAGTTGTAATCAAGGAGCGGATAAACTCATCGTAGTTTTTTAGTTGTGAGCGATATATCTCCTCTGCTTCATAGTCAAGCCGCTCGGTGAGATCTGCGAGATACTTGTCCATATCTATTTCACGAGTGCGCACGAGTATTTGTAGTGATGACCCGACAGAGTTCAAAAAACTTTCATACGTATCTATAATCGCGTCTTGTTCCTCTTCACTCCGTAGTTCAAAGTTCAATGATGACACCTCTAATATTGCGCGGTACTGATTGCCGGGCAGTATCAACACTCCGTCTCGAACTCCCTCAATAGCTATCTGCTGACGGGCACTTGTTTTAGTCTTCGATTTCTTTAAGACGGACACTCAGGCCTCCTTTTTTAGTCGTTTCAATACGGAAGTTAGATGCTGGATTTTCGATAGCGGCCATGACTTTTACCATCTCAAGTGTGCCAAGACGGGGTGTTGCTAGGATATCTTCGTGATCAGATTGTGTCGTCTGCGCTTTACTAGCCTCGGTAACATCCGGATACGCTTTTCTTAACGCCACAGTATTTTTATTGAAGAGGTAATATTTTGGACGTACGTTATAGCGCAGTATTGTAGTGAGCCAGGATGCGATAATCCGACCCTTGATTCGAATAGATAATATTGCACAAACAAACCCTAACACTGCAAGCGTCATGTATTTATACAGCGCACCGCCCATCATAGGGGGCAACAATGCAAATAGGCCAGCCCCGAAAAAGACGGGAACAATAAGTAAGAGTACCTGAGAGAAACCAAGGTTGCCGATTATGCGATCTTCGACGGTCGTTACTTGCGCGGGAACTACGGTAACTTTCATAGGCTACTCCTTCTTCGCTTTTGTTATCTTTGAGCTGCGAGGCCTTGGTGAGATGGGTGCTTCGTATGTGGTTCCTGTTTTTGCTGGACTGGAGCTATCAGCAACACGCCGTACCTTCACGCCTCTGGATGTGTCTGCGCGATTGGCGGTCTGACTGCGCGCATTGCTTGGGCTTGCACCTGATGATCTGCTGGAGCCGCTACGTACTGCCCTGGTGCTACCCCTCACTGCTACGGAAGATTTGCTGACGACATTTCTAGTTTGACTAGTCAGATAGCTAACGCCGTTCATAAATTGTCCGCCAAGCTTACGCATATTACGCGCGCCCATACTGACATAGCTAAACTGCATCATGACGCCTTGAGTCTTTAGTAGTACAAGGATAGTAGCTAGACCGAGAACCATCGCCATTAAAGTATCTGGAAAATCATTGCCACTTGATTTTGCCATACCTGTAAATAGCGATGCTGATAGTTGTAAAATCACGACATGTACAAAGAGTACGAATACGGTAATAAAGTAAGTTTTAAACGCAGTTTCAGCAAAATCTCTAAATCCAGGAATTAACCATACCATAGCAACAATTGGCGATAATACGGCTCCGATAAAGAGTGTGACTAAACGCCCAACATAATACACCAGCAGGATAACGCTGAAGATAAGGAACGTAATCATCATAAGAAGTGCGCCAAGACCTTGACCGCCCGACTGTTTTACCACCTCAGTCAAAGTACTCCACACACTTGTTGCGCCGGATACTTTTCCAACCGCTGCAATAAGTGCATTTGAGAGAGCTATAATCCCGTCAATAAAAAATATCGAAGTATTCATCAGGAGGAATATCAGTCCAATGCGGGGCAGCAAATGCTTGAACTCAATTTCTTCAAAACCAAAGGTAGAAGCACTCATGACGTGAAACCCTATTAGTGCAATCACGATAATTAGCAGCACATCTGCTATTCCAACCATCGCAAGCCAGAAATTGAATACGCTTGGATTTTGCGCCATGAGTGGCGTTGACTTTGTGAAATAGTCGAGAGCACCAAGGAATGGGCTTGCTATTGTTTGAATGATTGTATTCAAGAATCCTGTGACCGCTTTGATAAGTATGTCTACAAGACCACTGTCTGTGTTCGTAGCTGGAATCGCTTCGAGTGATGGCAAGGTAGCGTTACCCGCAGCCTGTGGCGTGCCGTAAGCATTCGTCAGTATGGAGGTCAACGTAATTGCTGCAATAACAATTACGAGACCGAGTAATGCATTTTTAAGGACGTGCTTCGCGTGTTCAAGCTTTTCTGGCTTTCCGCTGCTCGTCATGTATAAGTAGCCGGCGTTAACAATGAAAAATACGCTGGCAATAGCAGCGAGCGATGCTAATACTTTCATGGTTGGCCAAACATACTCACGCATGGCGGTGACCGCGCCAGAAGCGTCTGCGAAGAAAGTCATACTCACTGGGAGTATGCCACTTGCAAAGTCCATCTGAGGTTAACTCCCAAACGCCTGTGTTGCAAGTGTAGTGACGATGTTACTAATTACAAATGCGGCTATAACAATAGCCAGTCCGATAGCTGACCATGTTAGGGTTCGCTTGGCCTTATCGAGCTGTTCAGGATTACCTGAGCTTGTGATGTAGGTAAATCCGCCCGCTACAAAAAAGCCGGTCGCTACAAGACCGGCCAAGCCTGCAACAACTTTAATAATACTTCTAATAAAATTCTCTACATTAGAGATGTCGCCACTTTGGGCGTATACGGGTGCTGCGAGCACAATTGGCAATCCTAAAGCCACAATTAAGCCCACTGTTTTTAAATCCCTGTATACTCCGCGCATCAATCCCTCCATGGTATAAGTTACTGTGGCTTAAAAATATCATACGTGTCAATACCGGGTACAGCATAAGCTTTTAGGATAAATGTCAAAATTTACCCACGCAAGCATTTTCATAATCTGTTGAGTTAGTTGTGTATTCTACTACAAGCGAAGCACTAGACTACTTCTGAAGATATGGGCAGAGGAAAGCTCGTCACGAATTGCGCAAGCTGGTCGGGGTCTTTGGCTAAATCGACTTCAATCCAATTATCTAATGCACCATGTTTCGTAAGAACTTCTTTTTCCTCGTAGAACAAATCATCGTCAAACCATAAGAATGGTTTACTGAAATCGATTGCACGAGTTTTAGCTGTTTGCCAGCTCGTTGGTTTGATCTTTTTCATGAGCTCTACGGTTTCATTATCGAACAAGTGGCCTATGTGTTGTATGGGTACGCTAGCATCGCCGTCACAGTGAGTCGTGAGCCAGTATGTGGTATATGGGTATCGTTCAAGTACGGTAGCTAGAAACTCTTTAGAGTAATTCGCGGGCGTTAAATCATTTGCCAGTAAAACCCCGTCTATGTCTAGGTAGATATCAGGAGCGTTCGTGTCAAAATCAAGCTCGCATTCATTGCAGTGGCGATTCGGGTTATCTTCTTCTATGACACAACCCCCAAGATGCACTTTTCCAGCCTCTAGTTTTTGTTCGAGCTCTGGAGTATGGTCTGGCATTCCATACAGAATACGGCAGGTGTTTGTAGAATCACAATTGGGACAGACAATGGTACGCATAACGATACTATTTAATCATGTTTAAATAGTTAAAATGCAACGAAACTGTTCAACAGATTGCAACAGAGGTAATATAGTTGTATAGTTTGGTACAGTGACCGTTTATACTTACCGGTCTTAAATAACCATGCCAATACGGGAAGACATTACAGACTATCAGTCAAAGTACTTTGCCCATGAGCTTCAACGAAGCTATGCAAACGATCATGTCGGAAAATTAGCCGGTCTTTTATTTGACGCTCAAGTAGAGCCAAAACCACATCAGATCGACGCCGCGTTGTTCGCGCTACAAACGCCATTCCTAAAGGGTGTCATCTTAGCTGATGAAGTGGGTCTTGGTAAAACCATAGAGGCAGGTATCGTTATCTCACAGTATTGGGCAGAACGTAAACGAAAAATATTAATCATCTCACCATCAAGCCTAAGGCAGCAATGGTCACAAGAATTGCTCGAAAAATTCTTCTTGCCATCCATGCTAATTGACTCTCTTTCCCTCAAGTTACACAAAAAAGAGCACGGTGTGTCACAGCTTCAATCTGACGGGATATTCATATGTTCCTATGAATATGCGAATTCAAACACTCAACTTCTACAGTGCGGTTGGGATTTAGTGGTCGCAGACGAGGCCCATAAATTACGCAATTTCTGGACAGGACGAGCAAAAGTCGCATCCTCAATTGCTGAGATTTTCAAATGGTCGCAAAAAGTGCTCTTGCTAACAGCTACACCTTTACAGAACAAGCTCGAAGAACTATATGGGCTTGTATCTGTTTTTGACCCAAAATACTTTTACTCGCTTGATGCGTTCAAAGAACGCTACACAAAAAACAGGGATGACGCTCTCTACGACGACCTATCGGATCGCGTGCGACAGATTAGCAAGCGCACGCTCAGGAAAGATGCCGAAAAATACATCAACTATACAAAGCGCATACCACTTACCGTCGCCTTTACCCCCTCGCCTGAAGAGCGCAGATTGTATGACTTGGTGAATGCCTACTTGCAGCGTGAAGAGCTTTTTGCTTTCGCAAAATCCCAAAAACACCTTAGCGCATTGATTCTGCGTAAACGGCTTGGATCATCGACATACGCCGTTGCAAGCACGCTTGAAAACATCGCCAATCGCCTCGCCGATGAAGTTGCAAGCGGCAGGAGGCGCGATAATCGCGGCGGTCTGTTTGTGGATGATGAGCTAACGGCAGATGAGATAGAAGAATTCGGTGAGGTATCTGAAACTACAACGTCAGATGTTAACAAGTCTGAAATCCAGCTCATGCGCGAAGAAGTTCAAGAGCTGCGAGATTACGCCGCACTAGCACGATCAATCAAGGTCAACCAAAAGTCTATCAAGTTGCGTGATGCCCTTGAACAAGGTTTTACAAAACTTCGAGAAATAGGCGCACCCGAAAAGTCTATCATTTTTACCGATAGCACCAAAACTCAAGATTATCTTGCGGGTGTTTTGAGAGAATACGGTTACTCCGAAGGGTTAGTACTTTTTAACGGTTCGAACACTTCTCCCGAAGCAACTAAAATATACCAAGCATGGTTACAAAAAAATAAAGACACTGACTTGATTACGACAAGTGAATCAGCGAACCGCCGCAAAGCACTCGTAGACTATTTCCGTGACGAGGGCAAGATTATGATCGCGACAGAGGCAGCCGCCGAAGGTATTAACCTACAGTTCTGCTCTATGATCGTTAATTATGATTTGCCGTGGAATCCTCAGCGTGTCGAACAGCGCATTGGCCGCTGTCATCGTTTTGGCCAGAAATTCAATGTCATAGTTGTTAACTTTTCCAACAAGGGCAATATCGCTGAAGAGCGAATACTCGAGTTGTTAACGAACAAGTTCCATTTATTCGAGAGCGTGTTCGGCGCAAGCGACCAAGTCCTTGGCTCCATAGAAGATGGTTTGGATTTCGAAAAACATATCGCAGACATCCTTAACCGTTGCACGACCGCCGCAGAAATTGAAGCGGGCTTCAGGGAGCTCGAAGAAAAGTACGCGCAGGAAATCACCGAAGAGATGCGCACAGCCAAGAGCAAGGTATTCGATAACCTCGATCCGCATGTGCAAGACCGCCTGAAGCAGTATGACAAACAATCCGGCGAGGTTCTTAACAACTTCGAAAAGCTACTCTTAGCAGTTACGCACCATGAGTTAAAAGACAGCGCAGAGTTTAGTGATGACAGCAAGATTTTTAACCTCAACCAGGCACCAAGTCACCATATTCCAACCGGCAAGTATTACTTTAAAACGGAACCGATAGACAATGCACGCCAATACCGTTATAGCGGAGATCTAGCCCAATATGTCGTAGCTCAAGCTCAAGGACGCGACACGCCGCAGAAAAAACTCATATTTTCACTAGGCGAATCTAGCCGCGTCAGCTCTGCCATCAAACAGCTCGAATCCCGAAGCGGTACGCTAATGGTGAAAAAGATTAACTTCGGCATGAAAGCAAAGCATGATGATGTTTCAGAATCATACATGCTCGCCGCCGCCATAACAGATGAGGGTCGCGTGCTCGATGAAGAATATGTTCGGGATATTATGAACCTCAAGTGTGTCGGTACTGCAGAATATAGCACTATCGACGAATCGACTTTTGAATCAGCCCTCACAGATCAGGCGGACAGATTGGAAAAAGAAGTCCAAAAACGAAATTCCAAGTATTACGATCAACAAGAAGAAATCATGTACCGCAATACTCAGGATCAGAAGGCTGCCTCCGAAGGTAAAATCCGCGAGTATCGCTTAAAAGAAAAAGAGGCGCGCAAAAAAGCCCGCGCCGAATCCGATCCTATGGCGCAGCTTGAATATAAAAAAGAGGCTCGTAAATGGGAGCAAAAAGCTGAAGCAGAAGACGACCGCGCCCGCGAAGAACGACGCAAAAACCGCGAAAAAGCTGATGAATATCTCGATTACATCGAACAAGCACTTAAAGGCAGTAAAACCGTAGATGATATCTTCAGTATTGCATGGGAGATTCGATGACAGATATCAGCACATACTCCATTCGCCCCCGCGTTTTTCTCATACATCCGCACCATACCATAGATGATGAGATGCTAGGGCGCTACATCAGCAGGCGCATAGTACCTGCTTTTGAAATGTTCCCAGATATAAACCTAACCGATGCAGATATTGAACGCCTGCTTATGAGTCAAGAAGTTGCCGGACTTCCTATGGATATGTTCGATGCAGTCGAGCAGGCATTAAACTCGTTGTCAGAAATCGTTGGTGTTGATTGGGTTGCCGTACCGATGCCGAGCCGTAAAGAACTGTTTGTCGCCCAGGTGGATCATTATGAGCACATCAGGTATCAAGCTCACCTACACGTCAAACACTACATACGCTTCAAGAATGCTTTCACAATTCCTTACGATAAGCTTAGCGATGAAATACTGCAAGCTATAAAAAATCAAATTAATCTTAGTGAATTACCGTTTGAGCTACACAAGCTTATCCAGCGCAATAAACCCGAAGAGCCCGAACAGTACCCAGAGACCTCTATTGCGGATGAGCCAGATGAAGATCTGTCTTTCATAGATAAACCCGCCATAGACTTAGAACCGACTAATACGCCACAGTCTGAGCCACGCCCCGCCACTATAGTTCATAAGCCAGTCGTAGACAATCAAATAATCACGCCCGAGTCACTTTCGACTGCGCAGCGAAAACTTGACGAAGTACACAAATATAAGCGGCTTCATAGCTCAATCATGGAGCTTCATGACTATTTACGAACCAATATGACGGTTATAAACGAGTATCACAGCGCCGATAGTGACCTTGCCTTTAAGGGTGCGTGGCATGACGGTACAGGCGTGACAATACTTGCATTTAATCTTACGGACAAACGCGAGAACAGCGCGTGGCTTATTAAGTTTTTAGCAAAAGGCGGGTTATAATGATTACAGATTGGGGAGAAAAATGAACGAAAACACCACCGATGATATTCAAAGTGTGCAAGGTACGACACCTGATTTGCAGACCGAATTCGCAAAAAAATTGAGCGAACTCGCGCCCGAACTTCTGGCCGATGGCAAAATCGACAGCAAAAAGCTAAAGGAGTTACTGGATGGTGACGAAGCCGACGACAGCGAGCGATTTGGGTTGTTTTGGCCGGGCAAAAAGCGTGCGATGCGTGCCGCGCAAGAACCGACAAGTGCCACCCTGAAACCCGCCAAAGACGAAAGTAAAGATTGGGGCACTACTCAGAATCTCTTCATCGAAGGCGACAACTTTGAAGTGTTGAAGGTGTTGCAAAAACACTACCACAACAAAATCAAAATGATCTACATCGACCCCCCCTACAACACCGGCAAAGATTTTGTTTACCCAGATAATTTCAAAGAAGGTCTGCAAAACTACCTTGAATTTAGTAAGCAGGTTGATGAAGGTAACAAGAAAATTAGTACTAACACGGAAACCGACGGCCGTTATCACAGCAACTGGCTAAATATGATGTATCCGCGCCTAAAGCTAGCGCGAAATCTGCTAACTAATGATGGGATGATTTTCATCTCGATAGACGATAATGAGATTGCTCAACTCAGAAAACTTTGTGATGAGATATTTGGTGAAGGAAATTTTATCGCACAGTTGATTTGGCAAAAAATTCACAGCACAAAGAATGATGCGAAATATTTTTCCGACAATCATGAATATATACTCTGCTATGCTCGAAGAATTGATGATGCAAAAATCAACCTGCTAGATAGAAGTGAGGCGATGAACGCTCGATACCAAAACCCCGATAATGATCCTCGAGGACCATGGCAATCTGGAGATTTGGTCGCTAATGAACCTAGAAAAGACGGCAATTATGAGGTCGCTAGTCCTAATGGAAAAATATTTACGGTTGCATCAAACAAACACTGGGTCTACTCTCGTGAGTCAATGAATAAGTTGATAAGTGATAACAGGATATGGTTCGGCGTATCGGGCGATTCTTTTCCAAGGAAGAAACGTTTTCTATCAGAAGTGCTTCAAGGAAAAAAACCCGACACGCTCATGCTTAATAATGAAGTTGGTCATAATCAAGAAGGTAAACGGGAATTGTTAGCGCTATTTGATGGCGTCTCTGTATTTGATACGCCAAAGCCCGTACGGCTCATGAAAAGACTAGTAGAGCTTGCCACTAAAGATTCGCAAGACGCTATAGTTTTGGACTTCTTTTCCGGTACTGCCGCAACGGCACATGCCGTGATGCAACTTAATGCCGAGGATGGTGGCAATCGCAAGCATATACAGGTCCAATTACCTGAACCGGCTGATGAAAAAAGTGAAGCGTATAAAGCAGGCTACAGAAAGATTTCGGATATATCAAAAGAGCGGATACGCCGCGCAGGAGAAAAGATTAAAACAGACCTTGCAAACAAACTGGCTGAGCGTGGGACTATGTTTGACGTAGGATTTAAGGTATTTAAACTATCAGAAAGCAACTTTACGAAATGGCAAAGCCAAAGTGATACTGACAAAGGTTCGCTACAGCAGCACTTGCTGGATATTCGCGAAAGTAGTAATGACGCGGCGACTGAAGAAGATCTATTAACTGAAGTCTTGCTCAAACAGGGCATCTCCCTCACCGCTCCGATCTTCCACGCTGATGTCGCAGGTCTTTCGGTGTGGACTGTCGGTGATAATCTAGTTTGCGCATACCTCAATGAAAAGCAAAGGCCCAACCTAGATCAGCTGCGAGCCATCGCCGCTAACGAACCCGCAAAACTCATTGTTTTGGAAGATGCTTTCCAGGGTGATGATGAACTCAAAACCAACCTTCACCAAATCTGCAAATCACAAAAAATAGAATTGTGGACTGTCTAGTATGCAGGAGCGACTCAATCAATTAATCAGTGAGCTAGGAGTTGCCGAAAAAGAGGTTATTGAGAAAAATTACCTCAATAAGTTACAACTATGGGCGCGAATTATTGATGAAGTTGAAGCGGGCCTTCCTTTCATTGAAGATATCTCCAATTCAACTCAGAATTTCAATCAATGTAAACAGCAGTTTGAACAGATAACAAACAGCATTCAAGGACTGAACATTGCTCAGGATGCGGGTCGCGTGACACAAATACAGCAATATGTTAACAACTTCAAGCAGTATTTCAATCAACTCGTTGATCTAAAACAAAAAATTCAGGCTGTCACGGAAGACAAAACGGATATCAATGCCTTGAAGCGGGTCGTGGCTGACGCTAAAAAACAGCGACAAGAGTTTGAGAAGTCTTTTCAAGACAGTCTCGAAAAGCAAGCGAGCGGCTCTCAACGAGTGCTTGCGGCTCATTTTAAGACGCGACTTATGGAAATCAAAAAAGATCCTCATACAAATCCGGAAGAGTGGCTAAAAACAAGATCCAAGTGGTTGATTTCACTTATATTAACGATTGTCGGATTCGCAATAGCTTATGTGATTCTCATCAAGACAAGTAGTATCCAAGGATTTGAACTAGCCATGCTTGCACTTAAAGTTGCCGTAGTAACAGTGCTTTATCTTCAATACCACTTTGCTACTCGCAACTATCATATTTATGCTGATATGGTCGCTCGATACGAGCACCTAGCGGTGATATCTGAAACAATGACAGACTTTACAGCTGCTTCGTTCCAAAATGAAGAACTGAATACGGCAGTGTATACGAATGCCGCAAAAACATTATTTAGTGAAATAAACACAGGCCACAGGGCAATCGCACTTACCACCCCTATAAATCTCGCCCTTTGCTGTCCTTCACG
>CAYZZH010000008.1:0-37454 GCA_964483005.1 uncultured Candidatus Saccharibacteria bacterium
ACAAGAGATAGCGTAGCACGCTTTATGTTTGGGTGGGGGTTTCTTGATTCACGTTGCTTATGTCTGGCCCCCTTGCCCGTACATTAATCAATCCGGCAAAACATCGACGCAGCAGAACGAGCCGCCGACACCGGTCCTGAAGGCGTAGACGACGGCGCACGCTAGCCACTCCCCCTACAAATAACCTGCACATATGTGCAGGTTATTTGTAGCTCGCAGTACGATACAGATAGGCAGTGCACGTTCTCGCAACTTTAGATGGTGATTATCGCCACTCGCCAGTGATGGTCGGGTCGTATTTGGATGGGTCACGACCCTGCAACACCCCGTTTTCGTCGTAGTATTGGTAATTGTTTGCACACTTTGACTTATCGAGACATAGTGTAAACTCACCCGCTTTTATGTACCCTTCGTTGCGCTGAGAAAACTCGCGGAAGTTCTGTGTGTACATGGCAACAAACGTCAGTACGGTAAACATTGCAATCGTCCACAGCGCAATAGTCACCACGCTAATAGCCCGGATCTCAATCGGCTGCTCTGGCCGCTGTGCCTGTCTAACCGCGTCGAACACTCGAAACAACCAGTACAGCGGCACCGCCAGCAAAACATACCCAGCCACAAAAAAACAATCTGTTTCCACGCGTCAATCGGGGCAAGCGCTCCCTGCATTTCAAGTTTTCCAAACAACACAATCCATATACCAGCGACAAGCAAACCAGTCAAAACTATCAAACTCGCAACGGTCACAAACACCGCAATCTTAGAAAAAACACGTGCAACCAGCGTAATGGCGTTGCCGACGCGAGTAGCAAGATCTCTTTCCTCCGCAATACCTTTGACCTTATTGACTATTTCTTGGGCCGTGACTGGCCTGCCGTGAGCCTCGGCAATTTGCTCAGGTGTTTTTGCGTCTGGCATAGCAATAGCCAGCACCAAATACACCACAATCATTGCACCCTGGGTTACAAAAACAAGTATTGCAAAAAGCAGTCGCATAAGCACAACATCGACGCTACAATACGCCGCCAAGCCGGCACACACCCCCGCTATTGTCCCCTCTTTGGGTAGCGCGTAGAGTTTACGAGACCTACCCTTTGGCTCTGGCTCTGCGGCTTCAATTTGCTCACTCAACTCATCGCCCGGCTCTTTGTCTGTTTCGACCGGACCGACTGCAGCAATAGCAGCCTTGGCAGATGCGGTCGATATTACATTTTCCCCAGGCTTGAGTACAGCTGTGCATTTTTCGGCTATGGACTGTTCGATGTCGGTCAATATATCGGTTTTGTCTGGGTTGTTTGCAAGGTCTTTTGCCGCCTGCTCGAGATAGGCCTGCAGCTTTGCGTAGCCGGCTTCCTCGACTTGGTAGGCGCGTCCCGCTAGACTAATGGTAATAACCTTTTTCACTGTTTACCTCCTAACGATTCCAGTGTTTTATACAAATCTTGCCAGTACCGGTGAAGCTCTCGCAGACGCTCACGACCCACCGTAGTCAGCTGATAGTACTTGCGTGGTGGTCCGTTTTCGCTCTCTGCCCACGAATACACCACGTATTCATCGCGCTTCAGCCTTGAGAGCAATGGGTACAGCGTACCTTCGCTCGTCGCAAACGGTGTTTGTGCTAAGCTGTCTAAAATATCGGCCGCATACACTTCGTTACGAGAAATCACACTCAGCACAGCAAACTCCATCAGCCCTTTACGCAACGGAGCAAAGCTATCATCTATTTTTTGACTTTCCGGCATGTTTAAAGCTACCTTTCCACTAAAAGGTACCATGCATCAAAAATCTTGTCAAACTATCTTGCGCCAGGGTCCAACCCTGACGCATACAAAAAGCGAACAGTTGGCGATTAGTTTTTGCAGTAGCTGGTGCTGCTCAGAGGACTTTTTTTGCAAAGGTCATCTTTGACGTTTAGGGTTTGGGTGGTTTTGTTACGCAACTCGGCCACCTGTTGCTCGGTGTTGCGCACAAATGTGACTACCTTGAACACTAAAAAGCCCAGCACGAGCAACGTTGCCACAATAATCGTGCCAAACAGCGTAATCCAAAAATTTATGATTTTGAGCTGGCGTACCAGCTGCTTGGTTAGTTCCTCGTTCATGAACCCCCTACTTTGTTGTTCCATATGTGTTAAGTATAGCGTGTATTGTGCGGCCAAGCTCTGCGGTGTCGGCGAAGGTAAACGCCTGAATATCACCGTACCGTTCCCGCTCGATTCGCCAGACTACCACTTCTGTTTTACTGCTGCCATGACCGTTCATTTCAGCAATATAACCGAGTGCTTCGGCCGCTGTTACCTCTTCGCCACTCAGCCTGCCTTCGCGCAACAGATCGTAAATACGGTGACGATAGGCACTTGGCGCCTTACAATCAACATTGACCGAAACGCCCGTAGCTGGGTCTGTAATAACCATGTCTATGCCTAGCGCATCACTGGTGCGACTCGTCATAGTCGCCTGCAAACCCTCGTCTTGTACCCCTAAAAACACTGCAATCTCACGGCTCAGGCCCTGCACAATCGCATGGTACTGCTCGTCGGAAAACCCACGCACGCCTACTCGTTTGCAAAACCAATCCATCAGCCGCTTTGCCTCGTCGGCATGTGTCATGAGCAGCGGTTCGTCCAGCGCCAGCACCGTCGAAACAAACGCATCGTTAAAATCTATAAGCTCATACAGACGACTGCCTCGGGCTGCAAATCCGTGCGGATGTTTATCCATTTGGGCCTGTGCGAGTGCTGCCTGAGGCGCTTGCAACACAAGCGCCCGCAACCAATGCCACGCCTTTGCCCCGCTGAGTGCGTCGGAGTTTTCTGTCTCGGTCGCCTCTTTTTTGGCCTGCTCAATCAGTGGCTTTAGCTGTTCAACATTTGGCTGCCCGCGCCACCGTCGCGCTGCAATAGGCACTTCACCGCGCAGGCTCATCTGCACATCTTCGTACAGCGTGCGCGCCCCGCTTGGCTGCCTCCGCGCCCGATAATCCCCATACCGCTGCCACATTTTACTCATACGTACATTCTACCAGCGTCAAGACATATAACCGAGAGCCCTGCATAACATATATGGAAACGATTATAAGAAACGCTTCTAGCATATGAGCTGCGCAGCAGGAAGATGTTTGGCGAGGTTCTTGTCAAAAGTTAAGAGCGGCGTTACATCGTCTAGTTGGGCGTACACTGCTAGGCAGCAATCCATAAATGATTCAGAAGTGTATTTTGGGTACAGGGTGATAACCTTTGAAAACAATGCTCTGTTTATCGCAAGACTTGACTGTGCCATAAGCACCTGCAGGTGCTCTGCTACCAGCTCGCGCGGGAAAAACATGACTTTTTCCATGACAAAGGTCGCTTCTATTACTGCCGCATCGGCGACATGATACATCGTGTCTCGCTGTAATAGCTCGTCTACCGTACGCTGTTGTGACGGGATATCGCCAACCAGCCACCGCAAAATCGCATTGGTATCGAGAGATGCTACCTTCATTTTGCAGAGTATTTCTGGCGATAGTACGCAGTTTTCGCCTGCTCAATTTCAGCTTTGGTCGGTACGGTTTTCTTGGCCTTAGCCATATGTTCCCGGGTGCGCCGACGCAAGTCTTCTACGTTTATGGGCGGCTGAATAACCAGTCTGCCCTTTTGCTGCAAAAGTGTAATACGAGTCCCTGGCTCAATCTGGTGCAGCTTACGAAATGGCGCCGGCAGCGTAATCTGCCCTTTGCTGGTCATAGTCGTAGTCGCGTAGTACGTCATAGTAAGAAATATAGCACACGTATTACGTTTTGTAAATGTATTACCTTGTTGAATGTATGACACAGTGACCATGAGCGATGTCAGGACAAAGAAAAGCAGCTTATTTCCCGTAACCTGCCGGCAATGGTTTATTTTGTCAATGTACCGGGAATCCCGGTAACATCCTACAGCTCGCCCCAGTTGTCACCTACCGAGGTGTCGACGGCGAGTTTGACGGAGAGATCGGGGTATATGGCTTCCATGGTGATTTTGAGTATATCTGCCACTGCTTTGGCGTCTTCTTCGGCGCATTCTACAAGTATGGAGTCGTGAACCTGCAGCAGCTGCCGCAGCTCTTGACTCCTTGACTCCTTGACTCCTTGACTCTGCGAAAACTCTTCGAGTTTTCGCTCTACAGCAACCATAGCTAACTTCATCAAATCTGCTTCTGTCCCCTGTATCGGCATATTCATCGCCGCGCGCTCGGCAGCCTGGCGCACGACAAAGTTGCTCGAACGGATGTCTGGCATGGGCCGCCGACGACCGAGCAGTGTCTCCACATAGCCTTTTTCCCGTGCCTGCTCTTTCAGACCTTCCAGGTAGCCGAGCAGTGGCGCACGCAGTTTGAAATACTCGTCTATAAACGACTTTGCCTGGCCAAATGTCATACCCGTGGCCGCTGCCAACCCGTGCGGACTCATGCCGTACAGCACACCAAAGTTTATCGCTTTTACCGCCGAACGCATCTGTTTTGTGACGTCTTCTGGCTCGCGGCCATAGATTTGCGCGGCCGTCATAACGTGTATGTCCGCCCCGCGGTTAAACATGTCTACCATGTCTTGGTCGCCGCTCATCGCCGCTGCCAGCCGCAGCTCAAACTGGCTGTAGTCGGCACTCACCAGCTTGCGCCCCTTGCCCGCCACAAACGCCGTACGAATGTGCTTGCCTAGTTCGGTGCGCACCGGGATGTTTTGCAGGTTTGGGTCGGTGCTGCTCAGGCGTCCCGTCTGCGCAATAGTGAGATTAAAGGTCGTGTGCACACGGCTATGGCCGTCTACCAGCTTTGGCAGCGTGTCGACGTAGGTGTTTTTGAGCTTGGTCACTTCGCGGTACTGCGAAATAAGGTCAATCACCGGGTGGCTAGCACGCAGTTTGTCGAGTTCACTCGCCGCCGTACTATATCCTGTTTTGCCCCGCTTGATCCCCTGCGTCGGCAACCCCAGTTTTACAAACAAAACATCGGCCAGCTGCGCCGGACTGGCAATGTTGAACTCTTGGTTGGCATGGCCGTATATTTCTTGTTCAAGATCGGAAATATTGTCTTCGATTTGCTCTGAAAACCGCCCCAAATACTCGGTGTCGAGTTGTATACCAGCGTACTCCATGCGTGCCAGTACCGGTATAACAGGCAGGTCAACAGTAGCTGTTAGATGCTGGATGTTAGGAACGTCCTGCAAAGCCTCCCGCTGCTTGGCGGCTAGGGCTCGTATGACCGCTGTTACTTCCGCCCCTCTGCCTAGCAGGTCCTCGTCGGTCAAATCTTCGAAAGACGAGCCGTCGTAACCGATTTCGCTGGCAGCCAGATCGGTCAGTGACTGCGCCCGTATAAGACTGTTTAGGTTAAACGCCGCCACCAGCACATCGTGCGCCACCCCTGGCAGTTCAGCCGCACCCATCCCAAGCAGTGTCTTCAAGCTAGACTTCACATCGTACCCGACCACGCTAGATACTTGGTGCAACATACTAGATACTTTTCCCAGACTCACTTTGGCTAAATCAAACACATACGTCAACTTCTCGTCGCCCGAGACAATCAGCACACGCGGGTCACGCCCCGCCACCCCCGCCGACCGCCCATACACCACCACTTCCGCTCCATTTGAGATTTTAGCAGAGGCGAGTTTTGCCTCATCATCTACCAAGCGACTTTCTCCCACCGAAAAACCGTGACTCGTGACTCGTGACTCGTGACTCGAAAGCTCCACATGGAGCACTTCCGGAATCTGCCGCGCCAAACTACGAAACTCTAGCTTTTCCAGCAGCCCCACAATCTTCCCAGCGTCTGCACCAATGTGCCCATCCATTCGCGCTAAGTCCAGCGGCACGGGCGCGTCCGTCCACAGCGCCGCCAGTTTTTTGCTCATGTAGGCACTGTCTTTGCCCGCTTCGAGTTTTTTGCGCACGGCGTCGCGCACTTGCCAGAGGTTTTCGTATACACCGTCGAGGCTACCGTAGTCTTGCAGCAGCTGAATGGCGGTTTTTTCGCCCACACCTGGCACGCCCGGGATGTTATCGCTGCTATCGCCCTTCAGGGCTTTGAGGTCTAAAAATTGTTCGGGTGCTATGCCGTACTTGGCTGTAAAACTCTCTGGCGAATACAGTTCTATGTCGCTCAAACCCTTTTTAAGCCGGTACATTTTGGTGTGTGTGCCCACGCACTGCAGCGCATCCATGTCAGAGGTGATAAGCAGGGTTTCAATGTCTTCTGCCGCGGCCTTTACCGCCAGGGTCGCCATAATATCGTCGGCTTCGTAGTCGTCTAGTTCGTACAGCGGCCAGCCAAAGGCCTCTAGCAGCTCGTGCAGCACCGGGATTTGTTCGTAAAAGTCTGGCGGCGCCGGTTTGCGGCCCGCTTTGTACTCTGGGTATATGGCCAGACGCGAACGAATGTTTGTTTTTGGTTTGTCCCACGCCACAGCGACATAGTCAGGCTTAAGCCGCTTGATAACCTCCAGCGCCATGGTTGCAAACCCAAAGACACCGCCCGTGGGGGTGCCGTCTTTCGTCGCCAGGTTTGACATGGCATAGTACCCGCGGTAAAACACGCTTTTCCCGTCTATTACCGCCAGTCGCTTGCGCCCAGACTCTTTCTGCATACCTATAGTATACCCAAACAACCCAGACTAACGAACTTCTTCGTTAGTCTGGGTTGTTTGGGTATATACTTTAGATATAAAAAAGGTGGGTACAATGCAGACAAACGAACCAGAGAAACCATATTACCGGCTTAGTGGCGACGAAACGCTATTGCAGCTCGATAGTACTATGCAGGGTCTTAGCCCCGGCGAAGCGGCCAAACGGCGGCAGCAAACCGGGCCAAACAATCTGGCGGTCAAACACACCGAAGCCTGGTGGCAAACGTACCTGCGGCAGTTTCGCGACCTAATGATTGCGCTGCTAGTGGGCAGCGGCGTGATTGCCATGTTTTTGGGCGACAAGCGCACCGGGATTGTGCTGTTTGCGCTCGTGTTTTTCAACGTGACGATTGGGTTTTTACAAGAGTTTAAGGCCGAAAAGCTTATCGAGTCGCTCGAAAAACTCGTCGTGGCGCACGCCCGCGTTATGCGCGAAGGTAAACTAACCGAAATTGACTCGTCAGAACTTGTGCCGGGCGATATTGTTCGTGTAGAGGCAGGCGACAGCGTGCCAGCCGACCTACGTATACTGAGCGAAGAAGAACTCAGCACAAACGACTTTGCGCTCACCGGCGAAAGCAATCCAACCCGCAAGTTTAAACATGCGATTTCGGCAGGCGTACCGCTTTCGAGCAGGCAAAACCTTGCCTACATGGGTACCACCGTCGCTACCGGCGAAGCCCTGGGGGTCGTTGTCGCCACCGGCATGCAGACCGAGCTTGGGCGGATAGCCGGGTTAAGCGCCACAACCCAGGCCAAACCCAGCCCATTACAAATCGAAACAACCCACATTGCCACCCGTGTCACGCAAGGTACCATGGTGCTTTGTGTGGTGCTGCTGCCGATTGCCATTACTGGCGGACTCAACTTTAAAGATGCGCTGTTGTTTGCTATTGGCATTGCTAGTTCTATCATTCCGCAAGGTTTACCGGCCGAGATCAACACCGCACTGGCTCAGGCAGCGAGTAAACTGGCCCGCGCCCGAGCACTCGTAAAAAAACTGAGTGCGGTCGAAACGCTTGGCGCGACAAACGTTATTTTGACCGACAAAACCGGCACCCTCACCAAAAACCAAATGACCGTCGAGCATCTGGTAATTGGTCGCACCGAATACGGCGTAACCGGCAGTGGCTACGAAACCAATGGGACAATAACCGACAGAGGTGGCAGCCCGCTCCCAGCTGCAAAGCTCGCCGAACTCGAACTGTTTTTTCGCACCGGGGCACTCGCCAGCAACGCGCGGGTAAACCCACCAGACGACGAGCATGCGTCGTGGCACGTGGTGGGCGACCCTACCGAGGGAGCGCTAATTACCCTTGCTCGTAAGGCAGGTCTGGAACCACTTGAGCTTGACGAGCACTACCCAGAGCAAAAAGAGTACGCCTTTGACTCTGGCCGCAAACGCATGAGCTCGGTGCGCACGGTTGGTTCGCAGCGCTATCTGTTTGTCAAAGGCGCACCCGAGTCGGTGCTGGCACAGAGCAGCGACCTGTGGGATCACGGCCACGTACGCCCACTCACCGCCCGCGACCGCTCGTTTTTTGCCGGCTACAACGAACAGCACGCCGCAGCCGCACAGCGCAACCTAGCCTACGCCTACCGGTTGCTACCCAAAGGGTTTGACTCGGCGCACGAACCACTCGAGCACGCTGAAAAAGACCTAACGTTTCTGGGTGTGGTCAGCATGATTGACCCCTTGCGCGAAGCCGTGCCCGCTGCCATGGAGGCGGCTCGAGCGGCCCATATGCGCGTCTCGATCGTAACTGGTGACTATGCTGTAACGGCACGCGCCATCGCGACCCGTGCCAAACTCGCCGATACGCCTGAAGACCTTGTGGTCGTAGCCGGCGAAGACTTACCCAGCATGAGCGATGCGCAAATTTTGCGGCATGTTCGGCGGGGTGGCACCATCTTTTCGCGCGTGGCGCCCGAAGACAAGCTGCGTATTGTCGAAATTAGCGAAAAAGCCGGGCTGGTCGTCGCCGTAACGGGTGATGGCATAAACGACGCACCAGCGCTGAAACGCGCCAATATTGGCGTTGCCATGGGCGTCACCGGCACCGACGTAGCCAAACAATCGGCCGAAATAATTCTGCTCGACGATAGCTTTCACACCCTTGTCGGTGCCGTACAACAAGGACGCACTATCTTTAAAAACATTCAAAAAGGCACGCTTAGCTGTTTTACGAGCAACCTTGCCGAGCTTACCGTTAACCTTGTGAGCCTGGCCGCCATGACCGCACTGGGCGTCCCGCTCGCCATTTCGGTTATGCAAATATTGGCCATTGACCTTATTGCCGAACTTTTCCCCATTGCCGCGCTAGGGCGCGACCGAGCAGAGGGAGACCTTATGCAAGAAAAACCGCGCGATTTGCACGCCCACATACTCAACCGGCGCAGCGTAACCGAGCTTATCTGGTGCGGCGCACTGATTGGCTCGCTTGCCTTTGCCAACTACATACTGTTTTACTGGCGACGTGGAATTGGGGCCGCCCATATTGAGCCTGGTAGCGACATACACATGCAGGCAACGTCGCTCACCTACCTTACTATTGTCTTATGTCAATTGGGCAATATTCTCCAGCGTCGCTCTATGCACGGCCTGTTTACCCGCTACCAGCTACACAACCGGCTGCTGTGGGGCGCCATGGGGCTGTCGCTGCTGTGTGTTTGTTTGATTATTTATAGTCCTATCAACCAGTATTTTGCCAGCGGCCCGCTTGGCTTTACCGACTGGCTGTACGCTCTGCTCGCAGCCATCATTTTCCTGGCGGTACGAGAAGTGTATTTTCGCCACCGCAACCACACCCAGCGCCACACCCGCGCCCACCTTTTTGCAACCCACCATCCCAACACCCTCCGCCGCCACCTCACCCCCCGATAAACCACCCCTCAACCCCTACAATTCCCTAAGAGCCTGACCCATTTTCCCTGGCAAAGCCGAAATCGAAGCAGCACTCATGATTTTAGCTCTGTTGTTGACGGACATGGTCGTAGCAGCGCTACGAACCTGGTCGGCAAGAACAGAGCTAAAGTGAGTGACCTTCGATTTTTAGGCGTCAGGGAGAATGGGTCAGGCTCTAAGGCGCTTCCCCGAAATACGCTAATTTGCAGGAACCACCCTCCCGCAAATCGTACAATTACCAGGAACCTATCTCCCGCAAATCTTGACATTTGCGGGATATTTGATATAGTGTATTCATGACAATCCAGCGCTATTTATCAATCGAAGAGGTCCTGCGCCCAGGAATTGTAACGGTACTGCTGGGTCCACGACGTAGCGGCAAGACAACTTTGTTACAAGAGTTTTTAGCAACCACTCCGAAAAAAACTGTCTTTTACCGTGGCGACGAGCTGCGTGTCCAAACAGACTTCTCTCTTGCTAGCACCGAAATATTAGCCCCTCTTATTGGCGACAGGGAGGTTTTGGTAATCGACGAAGCACAAATGATACCAAACATCGGCAAAACACTCAAACTTATCATCGACACACAACCTCAGCTCTCAGTCGTTGTTACCGGGTCGTCGGCATTTGAGCTTTCGGGTCAGCTCGGCGAACCCTTAACCGGTCGTAAGGAAACATACCAGCTCTTGCCCATAGCGGTACACGAAGTACTTGCAAACAAAGATGTTCCCCTAGTAGCACTGCAAAAATCACTGACCGAATATCTGCGGTTCGGCATGTACCCTTCGGTGATAACTGCTAAAACACATGCTCAAAAAGAGCGCTTCCTGGCGGAGCTTGTCGATTCTTATTTGCTAAAAGATATCCTAACATTTCGCGAAATCAAAGGCTCGCGTACAATACTGCAGCTCTTAGTGCTCCTAGCCTACCAGATCGGTAGCGAAGTCTCTTTGAGTGAACTTGGGTCATCACTGCAAATCGACCGTAAGACCGTAGAGCGGTACCTAGACCTACTCGAAAAAACTTTTGTGGTTTTTCGGATAGGCGGCTATAGCAGGAATTTGCGCAGCGAAGTCACCAAAATGGCAAAATACTACTTTTATGACATAGGTGTTCGTAACGCCATTATCCACAATCACAATGCTCTTGAGTTTCGCAACGACATAGGACAGCTTTGGGAAAATTTTGTTATTGTTGAGCGACTCAAAAGACGTCTATACTGGGGGCCTTCGGCAAACCAATACTTCTGGCGTACGTGGCAAGGCGCAGAAGTTGATCTGGTTGAGGAACGTGGAGGTAAACTCTACGGCTACGAGTGCAAGTGGTCGTCTACGAAACGACATGCAGCACCCCCATCATGGCTGACCACCTACCCCGACACCGCCACATGGCAGCTCATTACGCCAAGCACCGTACTAGACTTTGTCACCCCTGCACCCTAGTAAGAACTATTTCAAATTTTATACTATGTAAGTGGCCCGAATGCGGAAATGAAGCGTGACACTTTTCCACTACCCATCGCTCATGACTTATGGCTAAGAGCTCACTATCATCAATTTTTCGGACACTGGTAGCACCATAACCATCCGAGACGAAACTGTGGCAGAATCTTTTCGTGAACTGTGGCAACTTCTCGACAAAAACATTCGTGCCAATCCTGACTACGCTAGCCTATCGAACCAAAATGGGCGTAGGGCGTAGGCTTATTTACGGCAGTCTTTTACGAAAGGTAGGCCTAGGTCGAGGAGGAGTGCATCTGCAGTGAGGAGCGTAAGATGCTGGGTTTTTGCCTGTGCAACGAGCATACGGTCAAAAGGGTCGTGGCGGCTCAGTTCTGGCAAGCACCGTATAATGTCAGCGTCTGCTGCAGAAAGGTCGAGCAATGTGTCACCGGCGTACACAATTTCTTCACGAAAATCTTCTGGTACATGTAGGCGTCCCAGCATGGTTTTGACGTGGCATTCGACAATGCTTATGGACGAAACATACACGACCTCAGCTGTCTGCATGAGCTCCCTTGTGTGCGGGCCTATCTTTGACTTTTCAGCAGATATGCCCAGCTGCCATATTAGCGCGTTGGTGTCGAGTAAGACTCTCACATGTTTTCCCAGTCTTTGCCGTAAAACATCTCCATAATGTCTGGGTCAATCCCCATAATATCTTCGTCTTTACAGTGTATTTTATCTGCAAGTGTGCCAAATTTGACAGTCCTTTTCTTTGGTTTATGAGGGGTAATATCGGCTACGGGGGTGCCGTTTTTGGCGAGGATGATGCGTTCGCCTTTTTGGACGCGAGCGACAAGTTTAGAGAGATTTGTTTTGGCTTCAAACATGTTGACGATGGTTGGGTCCGGGCTATTCATAGCACTTAGTCTAGCTTAGCTAAGCTAGACTGTCAATGGGCCGCTGTTTGGCTCTATGTGTTTTCGTGCCAGTCGGCATACTGTACAATACGTACCATGCAGACCAAAGTTATCGCACTCGTCGGAATGCCCGGCGCCGGGAAAGGTTTGTGCGTGGAATACCTCGAAAAAAAGGGCTGGCCCAGCGTGTATTTTGGCGGCATTACGGTAGATGAAGTCAAGCGGCGCGGCCTGGAAGTGAATGAAGCCAATGAAAAAATGGTGCGCGAAGAACTTCGCGCCACCGAAGGTATGGATGTAATGGCACAGCGTATTTTACCCAAAATCGAAGCTCTGGCGTCGGGTGGCGCTCGTGTCGTGATTGCCGACGGTATTTACAGCTGGGCCGAATATCGGGTTTTTAAGGAACGTTACGGCGACAACGCGATTATTATAGCCGTAGCAAGCACACGGCGTACTCGGCACGAACGACTCAAAAACCGCCCCATACGCCCGCTGAGCGACAGCGAAGCAACCGCCCGCGAATACGCCGAAATCGAAAACAGCGACAAAGGTGGGCCCATCGCCAACGCCGATTACACCGTACTCAACGACGGCCAACCCGCGCAAACCTACGCGCAGCTCGACGCAATTTTGCAAAACTACAGCCTGCAGTAACCCGTATGAAACGCCTACGAACACTCCGCGTTGATTTTTATGGCTTGCTGCTGCTATACGTTGGCGTTATGGCCTTGCTAGAGGTTTTTGTACGGCACATACCAGAGCGGCTCGAACCAGTGTTTTACCTGGTGCCCGAGGGCGTGGCATGGCAGGTGCTATTTACACTGGGTCTGTTGCTGGTCTATCTTTCGGCGCAAATTTCGCGGCGAAAACGCAATGCTTGGTACGCGACGGTAGCACTGCTGACGGCCCTACTCGTTTTTTCGCTATCTCACCGGTTTTTGCCGGTACAAATACTAAGTTACCTTGGAGTGCTCGTATTTTTTCTGCTACATCGACGAGAGTTTGCCGTGCGCAGCGACAGCGATAGTTTTCGGCGGGGCGTTAGACTTGCGCTGTTGCAGGTTGCCGTCGCAATTGGTTTAACTGGCCTTATTTTTGCCGTGCTTGATCAGCGTGAGTTCGGGCGACATCTTACGACTATACAAACGTTGCATTTTACCTACGACGCTCTACTTGGCAATCCGTTACCACAGCAGGTTGGCGTGACGCACTATGACCGCACGCTTATTGATTTACTGCGTTTAACCGGTGTCGCCAGCGCTATTATGCTCTTATGGAGCCTGTTTCGGCCGCTGCGTCTCGGCGGTTCGTCGACTGCTGGTTTGCGGGCGCAAGCCGCTGCAATTTTGACAGCCTACGGCAACGATCCCGAGGACTTTTTTAAGCTGTATCCAGAAGACAAACATTACTTTTTCTACGGCGAGAGTTTTGTCGCCTACACGGTTAAGCATGGTGTTGCGCTCGTGCTCGACGGCAGTTGCGGCCGACAGGCCGACACGGTGCGGCTACGAAAAGCCTTTGCCGAACACTGTCGAACAAACAGCTGGTACATTGCTCTTGTGCACAGTAGCAAAGCTGAGGCCAAGGCGTGGGCTGCATATGGCATGGAAACCATGCAAATTGGCAGCGAAGCCATTATAGACAGCAGCGAATTTACGGCCACAACACTGCGCAACAAACATTTTCGCTATGTTTTTAACCGCGCTCGCAAAGACGAGCTGGGGGTCGAATGGTGGCAGCCCCCGCTCACCACTACGCAACTCCACCGTTTACGCTATATATCCGATGCTTGGGTGCACAGTGGGCGACAAGAATACGGCTTTCTTATGGCCCCCTTTCACCACGAGTATTTACAACGCTGCACCGTGGCCGTGCTGAAAGCCGGTGACAAACCAGTCGCATACGCCAATCTTATTCCTTCGTACGGAGTAAATAAAACGGCCAGTATTGATCACATGCGATCACTGCCCGAAACGTCGAGTGTTGCTATGCACTACTTGTTGGCACAGTGTATTAACCGCACGCACACCGACGGTTTCAGTCATTTTAACCTGGGTTTTGTGCCATTGGCCAAACTGACTACCGAGTCGCTAAAACTGACCAATCGTTTGCTCGCTATTGGCCGGCGTCTTGGCAGCCGGTTTTATTCTTCGGCTGGGCTAGAGCAGTTCAAGGGCAAGTTTGAGCCAGATTGGTCACCACGCTACCTCGCCTACCAAGGAGGCTTACGGCAACTACCGCTTGTTGCCAATGCCCTCCGCCAAGCTATTTCCTATCGACCGCCACGCCGCCGAAAACCTTATGTTGTATTGCCGGTGACGCTTATCACAATTGCTGGCTTATGTTACGCGTCTTTTCCTTTTGCCTGGTTTCTTAATCGCCCATATGCTTTCAGCGGCCTGACCAGTGCTCTCGGCGGCGAGGGCCAGCCCTACGCCTGGTTTTTCAACATCTCCGACATTGTTTCTGGTGTCCTCACCATTGCCGTGCTTTGCTGGCTACACCGTTTCTGGCGTCCGCATAGTAAAACACTCCGCCTGACGCTAAACGTTGCAATCTTTAGTGCTCTGTGCACCTCACTCGCGGCGCTCATCCCTATTCCGCATGAATACAAAGTCCTTGATGGCCATATAACGTTCAGCTTGCTCCATAATCCCATGATCGTACTGCACGGGTTGGCTAGTTTTTGTAACAGTTTTGCGTTTGTAGTCGCCGCCGTACTCTGGGCAATCCACTGGCGTCGTACCGATGGTCATCTGTGGCGACAGCTGTTTGTTGGTTTTATGCTACTGCTAAGTACTGTTGGTTTTGTCGTCGGTCAGATAGTGCCGGGCCTGGCCGGTACCATTCAACGCGCTTTCATCACGCTCTATGCTGTTTGGTTTGTTTTGCTTACTGTCGACGTACTCACCGTTAACCAAAAACAAAAATAATCTGACTAGCACGGTCTGTCACTGGTGAGCGGCCTTTGGAATTGTTTCTCAGAGAGTGACGCCGAGTGACCTGGCAAAGTCAGTATAGCTGTGGTGCACTATGTCTGGTTTGTACTCGCCTGTCGCCAATTGCTCGGGTGTAAACCGAGAGGTTATGGCGCACACGTACAAGCCCGCCTGTTTAGCCGCGGCAATGCCTTTTGGGTCGTCTTCAAACGCCAACACCTGGGCCCTGTCTCGTTCGGGCAAGTCCAAAGCGCGAAACGCGGCTTCAAACGATTCAGGGTGCGGCTTGGCATGGGTAAAATCTTGGCGCGCCACAACGCGCCGCTCGTCAAACGCACTGTGCATGTCGCTCATCTGCAAAAACGTCCAGACATCTTCCCGGCGCGCACCACTCGCTATGGCAATCTTGCCACCAGTAAGCACCGACACAGCTTTCACAAACTCCACGGCTTGCGGTAACGGTGCGCCAAACTCACGCAGCACCGGTTCGTACAACTCGTGTTTGCGAGCGGCTATTTCCCGTAGCAGCGCATGGTTGTGGTCAATCTGGCGGGTTTCGACCAAGCCAAACTCGTAAAACAGCTGCCAAATGTTTCCGTCTATACTGTGTTCGAGCGCCCGAGCGAGCACCGTGCGATTTTGCTCTTCGCCAAGCTCGGCCAGCGCCGGTATGCCGTGCTTTTGGCCAGCCTCACGCGCTGCCAACAAGCGGGCATATTCGTGCAAACCGTATTGCTGCTGCTTTGGATAGTTGTCAAGCAGCGTGTCGTCGACATCAAAAATAACCCCTTGTGGCCGAAAATCAATCCTCTGCCGACCCATAGACAACTCCTTTCACTTATACCCAAACAACCCAGACTAGCGAACTTTCAGACAGCCCTCATCGGCTGAAATACCCCGAAACCTTCGCAGACTATCCCTGGTAGGCTTTGTCGGTTTCGGTGTATTTCATCTCGACGATCATCTGCCTGAAAATTCGAAAATCTAGGTCATTTGGGTTTACATCAACGCGATAAACACACCCGCCCCCACTAGCAACGCACCCCACGCCAAAGACCACTCCTTACGCCAGCTGCGAATTGGCTTTGCGTGGCCTGCTACTTCTAGGCGACGCAATATTAGCGACGAAGCAATGCTACGGTAAAACCATCCGTTCGCAGTTGACGCCTGCCCCAAAAGCTTTTTTACCTTTTTCAGTGCAAAAAACAAGTTGCCAAAAAAGCTAAACGCCGAATGGTAATCCATAAAAATCAAGCCCGTTTTGTCTTGGTACATTAGGTCTTCGCCAAACACATAACCGGGGACGCCTTTGCCCACTGCAGCACCTTGCAGTTGCACAAACGTACCCCGAAACGGCGAAACGTATGGGTTACACATTTCGGCTAAAACAGTGGTCTGTTTGGCTGGTTGTGAGGGATATCGATACAGTGTTTTAGCAATCAAGCCAAGGCCAAACACCCCGACAGCGACCCCAACATTACGGGTCAAAAACCCTGCTCCAACCGCTGCAACGTACGGCAGTACCATAACACCAAGGTCGCTCCACAGCACGTTCCAAAGCCGCCGCGTATCTAACATGACACGACTGGCCGCCGCTTCGACATTGTAACTAAAAACTCGTCCAGTTTTGCTCGGCAGTTTGCTTAGGTTTTGCACACGCCGGCCAGTAAGTGGATGGGTGGAATTAAGCTCAATTAGTTTGGCCCATGGGCTGTACGCATCAAAGAGCATTGCTTCGGACACGGCACGTTTGTTGTTGCTGGTTATGTACGAAACGCCGCCGGCATGTTTGGCGTCTTTGACGTCTACTAACCCCATGTGGCGTGTACTGTGCAGCAAACGCGTGGTTGCCCCGCTGTCTTCTTCGCTCACAATACCGTACGCAATTTTTATCAGTGCGTTGCTCAGGTCTTCTGGTTCGGTCACTTCTGCGCCAAACTTGTCGGCCAGCAGCTCGCGCGTACGACTCAAAAACAGCAACAAATACGACGCAATAATGTACAAAATGTATGCAATAAACCCTACCGCCGCCAGATTATTTTTGCGGTCTCCCTTGCTTCTCGAAAGCCAAAAATACATTTCGTACAGTAACTGCACCAGCGTGCTCGCTACCATCATAACGATAAAGTCGCGGTTTACGATGTGCCCCATTTCGTGACCAACCACCGCCTTTTGTTCTGGCTTATCGAGGTATTTGAACAAGCCTTGGGTCACAACTAACCGAGCGTTGTACCGACCGCTGCCGTAGCAAAACGCTGTGGGGTTATCGTCTGGTATAACACCTATTTTGGGAAAGCTAAAATTGTAATCAGTAGCAATAGACTCGATAAGTTTAGCAAGATGCGGATACTCTGCCTGCACTTCTTCCTGCGTCATAAAACGAACTTTGTAAAAAAACTTGTTTATCCAGTCGGTCACCCACGGCCCTACCAGCCACATACAGAAATTGATGATCACGGTGAGCCCCATAGCCAGCCAAATATTCATGCTGTCTGTGTACAACAAAACCAAAATAACCACAAAACACACAAACGAAAAAATCAGCCCCAACGTCACCAAAGACGCCCCAAAAAGTTTCATACACTACTCCTTTGCAATTATCCTCACCTGTTACATTACTACTATAGCACTCAGATATAACATGCTGAGCCACGTCCACTTTTTTCAACCGGAGGGGTTGCAAGTGAAGCAAAGGTGAAAAAGTGCTTGTGCACTTTTTCCCTTGCAAACGCCTGGAGGGCGAAAAAAGAGGGCGTGGCTCAGGTATAACATGTCTACTGCTACTTTATGTAGTCGTGGAGTTTGCGGGCGTCTTTGTGTTTGCGCAGTTTGGCGAGCGCTTTGGCTTCTATTTGGCGTATCCGTTCGCGGGTGACCGAAAACTCTTGGCCGACTTCTTCCAGCGTGTGTTGTTTGCCGTCTTCTAGACCAAAACGAAGTTTTAAGATTTTTTGCTCGCGGTCGGTCAGCGCCGAAAGCATGTCTTTAACCTGCTCTTTTAGCAGTTGGCCGGTGGCTGACTCTTCGGGCGTAATGGTGTCTTCGTCTTCGATAAAGTCGGCCAGCACAGATTCTTCCTCGTCGTCGCGGATGCTTGCGTCGAGACTCGAAATATCTTGCTTGATTTTCATAATGTGTTCGACCTTTGACTCTTCGATTTCCATTTCTTGGGCAATTTCGGCGTTGGTCGGCTCGCGGTTGTACTCTTGAGTCAGACGACGCTGGGTGCGCAGCAGTTTGTTGATGGTCTCGACCATGTGCACCGGTATACGTATGGTGCGCGCCTGGTCGGCAATGGCGCGGGTAATAGCCTGGCGAATCCACCATGTGGCATAGGTGCTAAACTTGAAACCTTTGTCTGGGTCAAACTTCTCAACCGCGCGCAGCAAGCCCGTGTTGCCTTCTTGTATAAGGTCAAGCAGGTCGAGCCCCCGCCCCACATAGCGCTTGGCAATAGAAACAACCAACCGCATGTTGGCTTCGGCCATTTGGTCTTTGGCGTCTTTTTCGCCCGCAACAACACGCTGGGCCAGCGCAAGCTCTTCCTCGGCGGTCAGCAGCGGAATTTTACCGATTTCACGTAGGTACAACCGCACCGAATCATCGGCAATGTCGTCGAGATAGGTTTGGTCCTCGAGCACGATTTCTTCTTCCTCTTCAACCAGCCACGCATCGCTAAGGTCGGTCGCAGCCGGTTCTTCGGGCGCAACCACCTCTATCCCTAGCTCGGCCAGCTCTGAGTACAGTGCGTCGAGCACCTCGACGTTTTCTGGCACATCGGCAATCTTTGCCGAAATGGCCTTGGCTTCAATGCTCCCCGCCTTTTTGGCTTCCTCAAGTAGCGCTTGTTTGGCTTGCTCTAGCTTTTCTTTTTGCTCATCGGTCTTCGGCGCCACTGGCTCCTCCTTGTTTTGTGCGTAATAATGTGTCTAGGTCCCGTACCTGTCGCAGCAAACGGTCTGCATCGGCTGCTTCGGCGGTTTGTAGTTGGGCGGTTATCGCCAGTTTTTGCATTTTCACATATTGTCGTACCAGTAGCTCTTGGAGCCGTGCGGTTTCGCCGTGCAACTCCGCCAAGTCAAGTGACTGGTACAGTGTCTCGTACACTAATGATAATATTTTACCATACTCGGCTATCTTTTTCACCTCTTTGGGCTGCTGGCCGTCAAAATCGGGGTGCTCGGCAAGAAACTCAAAAACTGCACGCATACCTTGGTTGTCAAACATTTCCGGCTCAAGCGAGTACAAAAACGGCCTCAGCGAGGGCTGCATAAGCGTCAGAGCCATTAGGTGTTCTTCGGTGCGGGTTTTGTCCCGGATGTCTTTTTTTACAGGGGCGAAGTGCGTCTGGGATGGGTGCCGACGAGGTGCGGCCGCGGGCTGAGTAGTCGTCTGGAGCTTGTCGGTCAGTGCGGTTTTGCTCACCCCAAGCAACCCAGCAAGCCGACCAACATAATGGTCGCGCTCGACAGCATCGGGCAGCTGGTGTATTACCCGTAGCACAACGTCGCTTAGCTCTCGTTTGCCAAGCGCGGTCGTTACATCGAGCACGCTGGTATAATGCTGAATTAGCCAATCAACCGCATACGTTGGCTGTTCGATGGTCTCGCGCCACACGTCCGCGTCTTGTTTTATAAGCTCGTCGGGGTCTTTGCCCTGCGGGATGTTCACAACGCTCAGCTGTATACCGCCAACCTTGCCCGCAATGGGAATGGCTCGTTCGGTTGCGGCAAGCCCGGCCTTGTCGGCGTCAAAACACAACCGTATGTCGCCTGCCAGCCGCGAAAGCGCCTTTAGGTTTGGCTCGGTCAGCGCTGTCCCGGCTGTTGCAACCACCTGCCGCACTCCCGCCTGGTGACTTTGTATAACATCTAAATTGCCCTCGGTTAACACGCTGTATTTGTTTTTTCTAATGGCCTCTTTGGCCAAATGCAGCCCAAACACGTGGCGACTTTTGTCGTACAGCGGTGTGGCGGGCGTGTTAATGTATTTGGGTGCGTTTGGGTCGTCTGCCAGCAGCCGCGCCGTAAAACCGACGACGCGTCCCTGCGGATCGCACAGCGGTATCATAAGCCGGCCGCGAAACATATCTTGCAAGCCGCCACGATACGATTTGCTTGTCAGCCCCGCTAGCTGCGCTTCTTTTTCCGTAAAGCCTTTTGCCACCAAAAAGTCGAGCAGTGCCCGCCCGGTGTTCGGCGAATACCCCAGTCGCCACTGTAGGGCTGTTTCTTTGGTAAACTCGCGTTTTTTGAGCACGTACTCCAGCGCCATTTGGTTACGGCTAAACTGCGTCTGATAAAACTTACACGCCCATTCGTTTGCCTCATACAGCCGCTCCTTGGTGTGCGAGGTCGGGCCTCTCACACCTGCCTGACGGTATTGGTCAAGGTCTACGCTAGCGCGGCGAGCCAAAATTTCCAGGGCGCCTTTAAAATCCACGCCTTCCATTTCCTGGATAAACGAGAAAATGTCGCCCCCGCGCCCAGACGAAAAATCGTGCCAAATACCCTTGTCGGGACTCACCACAAAGCTGGGCGTTTTTTCGCTGGTAAACGGGCTCAAGCCCTTCCACGTCCGCCCAGCACGCTTGAGCTGCACATACTCACCCACAACGTCCTCTATTGCCAACCGCTCCCGCACATCTTCTTTCGCATCCATACTGTAAGTATCGAGTATCAGCTAGCAACTAGCAAGGATAACCACGTACACCCCTGTTTTGCTCAAGGACTGTCCTTGCGCAAAACAGGGGCTGCTTGACTGGGAGGTCTGATGTCCCGTACCATAAGCTGCATGGATCCACACGATCAGGTATCAGGCGTTACCCCGACACTGCCGAGCAGCTCTGCGCAGTACCCTGCGCCACCCGTCCCGACGGCAGACCAGAACCCGTACGATTTTATTATGAAACCGCCTACGAAAAGTGCGAAACTATCAATTTTTGCTGGTGGCGGCGTTAAAAAAATTTTTGTGATCGTGCTGGCGATAGGGTTTATAATAGTGCTCGTTGGGGTGTTGGTGACTCTGCTGACTTCCAGAGGCGCCTCGACCGATTCTGTGAAAAGCCTGGTGCAGCAGCAAGAAGAGCTGATTCGAGTATCTCGCGAAGTTGAGCGTAAAGCAAACACCGACACGCTAAAAAACCTTGCGTACAATATTGACCTGAGCGTCAGCAGCAACCAAACGCAGCTTATCGGCTGGCTCACTACCCACAAAGTAAAGCTAAAAGATACCGAGCTAAAACTCAAACACGACGCAACAATCGACAAACAACTCGCCAACGCCCACGCCACCAGCACCTACGACACGGCGGCACCAGCTATTCTCGCCGACCAACTCGAACAGTATTTGGCCGATACCAAGACCCTGTTTGGCCAAACAAGCAACAAGTCACTCAAAAAACTACTCGAAAAAAGTTTTACCGCTGGCAAAACATTGCTCACACAAGCCCGCGCCATCAAATAACACTGCCCACGTAAGGTACCCCTGCTATTTTTGGGTCACAAGCGCATAACTATGTTGTATAAGCGACCGGACTTCTTCCCAAGGCAACTGGCCGGACAGTACTAGCGTGTTCCAGTGCTTTTTGTTGAGGTGGTAGCCGGGCATGACCGTTTCGTACTTTTCGCGTAGCACAAGAGCCAGCTGGGGATCGCACTTGAGGCTAAGGTTTATCGGGCTTTTCCCCTCAGCAATAAGCGCAAACATTTTCCCTTCAGCAACCTTGCTCTCTGCTCTCTGCTCTCTGCTCTCATCGCTCTGCTCTTTCTCCCCTACTTTGTACACCGCCACACCTTCGCCAAACGGATAGTCCAAAAAACTGTTCGGCATACTCAGGATGTACGCTTCTACTTCTGCGTGTGTCATAGCCCGGCGTCCAGACAGCGCACCGCGCCACTTTGTAGTATGTTTTTATCACTCGTCACTAAAGTAAGACGTTTTGCTTCTGCCAGTGCCATATGCGCCCGGTCAAAGGGGTCGCCCCACGACGTAGCAGGCAAGTCAAAGAACACCTGAGCGGCCCATGCGTCAAATGTCACCGTTTGCATACCGTTCCGCGCAAGCATATCTTCAATCTCATGAATAGAAAACCGCCTCAGCTTACCAGTACGCATCTTAATAGCCATTTCCAAAAACACAATGTCTGAAACAAAGAAGGTTCTATTGAAATCTTCCAAATCTGCTCGTACATGACGCCCAAGCTTCGGGCTATCCTCCAGCATCCATAGAACAGCGTTGGTGTCGAGAAGATATGACTGACTCATTTTTTAACAAGTTGATCCATACCGCGGTTGGCAATCTGATCCCAGAGTTCGGTCATTGGTTCGTCAAAATCGTCGCTCATCCAGATTTTGCCTTTCAGCTGGCCGAACTGCCGCTTTTTGGTAGTAGGTTGTGGCAAAACAGGGCTAACCTGGGCGACCGGCTTGCCTCGCCGCCCAACCAAGACCGTCCCCCCGCGCTCAACTATCTCCAAATATTTGGAGTAATGTGTTTTAAACTCGTGTACGTTTACTACTGTTTGCATAGTTTCATGCTACCACGAGTGGACTAACTTAGTCAACTCACTCGGTTTACTGCGCAACGTACGGCGCTTGCAACTGTGTTTTTACCTGCGCCCAATTGAGCCGCTGCAAAATACCCTGCTGCACCGTCGGCGAGGCTGGCTTGGTAATATACCCTAGGTCGTCTGTACCTACGATGTCGAGTGTGTAGGTGTAGGCTAGTTTTTTGAGGTTTTGCTGCTTTATTTTGGCAAGGCAGTCGTCGTGATACGTTTTACAGGCCTCGCCCAAGGCAAGCCATTGTTTGAGCTGCGTTTTGTCGGCGTTTTTTACCTCAAAATTGACGCGTATTGCGGCCGAACGAGTCATTTCTGGCGCAACTTGTTGGTCAAAAATAAAGTTACCCATCGAGTAAAAAATGGGGTGGCCTTTGTACGCTTCGCTCGGCTGCACTACGTGTGGGTGGTCGCCCAGCACCATATCGGCCCCGTTGTCTATCATGCTTCGGTACAGATTGGTTTTTATTTCGTCGGCAGCCGGTTTGTATTCGACCCCGCCGTGGGGAAAGGCCAGCACCGGCATGTACTGACTGTACTGCTGCATAACCGCGAGCGCGTCGGCTTGCGGCATGCGAATAAACCAGTGGTAGCCGCACATTGCGATGGGCAAGGCGCCTTTTTGCGTTTTGCCATTGCTGGTGGTGACTGTTGCCGGCAGGGCAATAACATCGCAAATGTCGCGCAACTCTCGCGGGTCGGGGTGACCAAAATACTGCACCTTGTTTTCGTCGAGGTGCTTTTGCGTTTCGGCAAAACCGGCTGCTCCTTGGTTGTCGGTGTGGTTGTTTGCCAGTGTCACCGCCGTAAACCATTTGGCAAGCTCTGGCAGGTACTGCGGGTTACAGTTAAACGACAGCGTCGCGTCCTCTTGTGCCGATGTCTGCTGCAACCCAGCCACCGTCGGGCACTCTAGCCCAGTCACCCACGCGTCGTACTGCTCGCGGTGAAACTCGCCGAGGCGCGAAAACGGGTACGCAAACTTAAGCTCACTTTGCATGGCGTGGTCGTTTATATAACGGCTAAAGTACGCGTTACCCGTAAAAAGTGTGTTCGAACTGGCTTTAACTGCGTACGGGCGTTGCGGCAGCGGCTTTTGCACCATTGTTTGCATAGGCTTTGCTGGCAAAAACCGGTATGCCGCCGCGCACCCTGCTGCCCCGACTAGCAACAGCACTACACCTATAAAAACTACTCGCCCATACCCTTTTTTGCGCCTCGACACACGATACATACCTTTAGTATAACCTCAACTCGACATAAGCACCATTGTAAGGAGCCGGAGGCGACCAGCAAGCGATAGCGCTGTATTCAGAAGAGGGGCGCTCTTACGGACTGCGGTCAGAGGCGCCATGATGCGCGAACCAATCTAGATAATGTTGGAGTTCGGCCATAGACGCCTGAATGTCGTCGAACGCGCGGTGCACGTCGCGCTTTTCGAACTGTACGCCGTAGGCGCCCTGCATAAATACTTTCCAGGCACTCACGTCAAGCATGCGGTAGTGTAGTTTTTGGTCGAGTTTAGGCCACCACTGGGCAATAAATTTGCGGTCGTTATATATACTGTTGCCCGCTAACACGGCCGGTTCGCTGCCAAAATGTTGATCTACCAGCGCCATCAGCTCTTCTGCCACTTGGGAACTTGGTTTGGCCACTGCCGGGTCGCTCGTTTTGCGAATAAACTCGTCGCGATTGGCTGGGTAGCCCTGCCACCAGGTGTTTTTCTGCATGCGCTCGGCCACGATATTGCTCGGTTGCGCCACAATCGCCTCATAGCTCCCAAGTGTGTTGAACTGAAAGTCCGTCACCTCCGCCGCCACCTCCAAAATAACGTCTTGCGCAGGGTCTAGACCTGTCATTTCTAGGTCCACCCACAGCAGCCTCGTCGGCACCGCCTTTTTATCCACGTCACTCATTGTCTAGCAGTATACAGAGTTATGGCGTGAGAGTTAAGAGTTAAGGAGTCAATGAGTCAAGGGCGCGGCCGTAGGCCGCGAAAAAAACATCCTTCGTAGCGTTAGCGAAGAAGGAACAGCTAGTGTGGGCCATGCTTAAGCTCCCGGCTAGCATGTTGTCGGCTTTGACAACTTCGCTAGCGCGACGTGACTTGTTTGACGAGCAGTCTATATGCCGGCGGCATATAGACTGGGAGGAGTTGTCACGTCGGTTGTCAAAACGAACAACAGGGTACCGAGAGGTGGAGCCTTGGCCGAGCTCTTTTGCCTACACTCCACCCCACGAAGAGTCCTCTCTTCGTGGGGACCCCGGTTTCTTGCGGCAAGAAAAGTAGGTCGCCCGGTGGGGGCGAGACCCCACATTTAGTCGCCTGCGCGCGAAAGCCTGCATCTTTGGTTGCCCTGTAGGGCGAAACCCAGCACCTTTTGTCAGGGTGCGGACGTAAAAGCCCGGATAATAATAAGACCTACTTCCGAGCAACACCCAGCGCGTCGCCATACCACTGCAACTCATCAAGCACACGTCCCAGCAAATCACCCATTGCCCCACTCGTATCACTAGTGTAGACACCATCTTCGCTAAACTTCTGCATTTCCATAAACGGCAGGCCAATAAAAGTCGGCGTTGTCACAGCCAGCATACCCGGGACAATCCCGCGTAGCTGCGCAACCGCCTGCGCCCCATTGCTCGAGCCGTGCGTCGCAACAGCCACCGGCTTTTTCGCCATTTCGTACGCCACATAGTCAAACGCATTTTTCAGCACACCCGGAATAGACCGATTGTATTCGGGTGTCACCACCACAAACGCATCTTGCGCGCTGAGCACATCCAGCCATTTTTTAACCTCACCCTCTGGTTTACGCTCCGAGTTGTACTGCGGCGAAATCGCTTCGTCAAACATGGGGAGATTGTAGTCTTTGAGGTCAATGGTCGTCACTGCTACACCATCGAGCTTCGTCGCTGCATTTGCTACCCATTTGGCGTACTTACCACTCACCCGCCCCTGTCGCACCGACCCAATGATAATACCGAGTTTCATATTCCCCTCCTTATGATATACTTTATATAGTAAGTATACATTTGTAACTATACAAAGTAAAGTGACATTTCTGCGAAACGCAGAAATGTCATCCGGAGCGAGCAAAGCGAGTCGAAGGATCCCGTCGGAACCAGCAAAGACTGCCATGACAACACAACCCACCCCCATCGAACCCCAAATCGGATGCATTGCCTCAGCCCTGCGCGTGGTCGGCCAGAAATGGACAGCGCTCATCATCCGCGACCTATACACCGGCCCAAAGCGCTTCGGTGAGCTCGAAAAGTCCGTCGGCAGTATAAACCCCCGCACCCTCAGCCAGCGCCTAGAGGCACTCGAAAAACACGGTATTGTTACCAAAAAAACCTATGCCGAAGTCCCGCCTCGCTGCACCTACACCCTCACCGCCAAAGGCCGCGACCTCCTGCCCGTCCTCCGCGCCATGGCCGCCTGGGGCACCAAACACCACGAAGACTGCTAACTTTCCAATAACTCTAGCGATCGTCGAGTTTATTGGAATGCCACGTATGGGCTATGGTGTGGAGCTTTCCCAGGTTTGGAGGCTGGTGGCGAGGGGTTTTTCGACGCAGGCTAGCTCGACTTACGCAAAATCCGTAATCTCAAACCGGTAGGCTGGGTTCCTCCAGAGTTGTTTCTGGTATTCCCATAAGGGAATGTGTTTGACCTCGTACATCGTCGTCTTCATCTGCTGTGCTAGTTCGTGGAGCTGATGCCATACCACAAAGGCTATGCAGATATGGTTCCGTTGTTTTCGTCCTTTTCTGGCTTGGCATTCGGCGACGCCAGTGAGCTGTTTTACTTCCCTATGAAACTGCTCGATCTTCCAACGAAAGCCGCCAACCTTTTTGGCGTCCTCTGTGGTCTCGATACGTACTTGGTTAGTAACCGAGTATTCCTTCCGGTGTTTGGCCGTGACGAGGAATAGTTTCAACTGAATATCTTTGGGTAGGAAGTCAACACAAACAAGCTTGCCATATGTACGGAGCTCTGCTCCCTCGTTTGTCTCGTCTTCCCAGCCCAGCTCACTCACATGTTTGTAGACAATCTGTACATCACCAGTGGTTTGGTTTGTTTGTTCAAAGCTAACCTTACGGCTCTTCGGCATTACGCCGAAGAAATACTTGTTAACCCGAATAACATACTGCATGATCTGTTTGCAGGTGTAGCCTGCATCTATGAGCACTGTCGTAAAAGGCAATCTACCTGGATGCAATTCATCCATTGCTTGCCAGTACTGAATCATCTCAAGAGCGTGGGCTGTCTTTTTCTTGCCATCGGTAGCCTTGTCATAGATCCGGTAGTCAAGGATCCAGTACCGGTTCAACTCTGGGTGTATGTACACCAAGGTTACTACCCCAATGCCAGTGGTAATACAGTGCTTCTGGCCCGAGTACTGTGCACTGGCCACTTCGATTTCTTTGGAGGACGCTTTGTCCATAACACTGTCGTCAATGGCCAGGTAACCGTTGACAGAAGGAACAATAAGCTCCAGGGCTTTCTCACGAACGACCTTTGGCGATAGCTTGATGTTGGCTATTGCCCGGCCAATGGTGTCATGGGACACCGTGCCTATGACCTCAGCGAAATACGTGGCCGTGAAGTTATCTACGCCATTCAGAAGCATTTGGGCATAGTCCGAGGTGACGATCTTCGCCATACATCTCCTTACTTGTTTGTTTTTAAAAGCAGCGAATGCTGCCGCATTACGCTGCTTTTATTTTAGGGCAGGAGTGGATTTTGCGTAAGTCGAGCTAGTACCTCTCCAGATCTAAACCTACGGCTAGGCGGCTTATCAGAAATAGTGCCAGAGTGCTTGAGGCTGTCTAAAGCGTACCCCATGATACGATGAAGGCTGTGGCCAAGTGCTACGAGTGCTGTTTCTGGGAGCTGTCCCCGTTGGAGTAGGCCCTACTTTTTCTTCTTGTCCTTCATCTCTTTTGGCATGTCCAGCTTGTCTAGTTTAAAAATTTTAACTAAGACGTATATGGCCAAGAGCACCAGCAAAAAGTTGACAAACACATACACAAACTTCCCCCAGGCAAACTTTTCACCGCCCAGTACCATGACGCGTTCCTGCAGCTTTGACCCAACGATAATGGTTATCCACGGGTTGATAAAACTATCCACCAGCTGCTTTATAAGCCCCTGCGCCTGCTGGCCTATGATGAACCCCACCGCCAGTCCCACTATGGCCTTCTCTCGCAAAAACTGCACAAACCCACCAACCTGCTGCCGCACCATATCCTGCGGATCGTCGAGCAGCACCGTTATATGCGGGTGGCTCGGACTCTCCGCCTGCGCTTTCGACTGCCGTATTGTCACCTTCGCACCGTCCATATCCTGCGTTTCCACTAGTTTATCTGCCATATTCCTCCCTAATCTTTCTCTGTAGTTTTTCGTTGATGCTGCGCTTTGCCCAGCAGTTTTATATGAATCTGCGGCAGCAAACGGTACAGTTTGTAAAGCCCTTCATCAAAGGTGTAAAACACCTCACAGCCCTCGCGTATCGCCACCGCTAGCTGCAGCGCGTCCTCAAAGTCCTCATTTCGCCGGTTTGCATATGCCCAGGCAAAATCCGCTTCCGAAAGAGTAAGCAGCTGGTAGTCACTCAGTAAACTCCGCAGCCCATCAAGCCCAACTCTTTTTACGCCAAAATGCATCACGAGATGGCCGGTAAGCGTAGAAACTGCAACGTACGGCGCGTGTCGTCGAAAGGTTTGCTTTGCTACCGCATAATGTGGACGATCAAGGGCTATTTCTAGCAAAACGTTTGCATCAAAATACGCAACCGGCTTTCCGCCCAGGTCAGTCCATGTAGCGGCCATATTTCTCGCGCAGTAAGTCATCGTACAGTTCTTTGTACGACTTGTTTGGGTCAAAGGTAAAGTTTTTGCGGGGTGCTTTTTCAAACGCTTCCAAACCGGCTGTAGCGTTGCGCTTTGGTTTCTGCTCCCCCTGCAAAATCGCCCGTGAACGGTTGCGATATGTGACAGCAAACCGCTCGCCGCGCTCCACTCGGCGCATAATATCGCCCAAATTTTTCCGCAGTTCAACTGCTGTTATCGTCGTCATACTTCAAGTTTAACATCAACTTCACCTTCATGTCAACCACCCCTGCTCGCACCCCCTTTGCGTCAGGGTTGAACCCTGACGCAGGCGGGTGGCGGAGGCTGCGCTAAGAGGTTACATTCTTTCGGGGGCATGGATGCCGAGGAGGGTGAGGCCGTTTTTGAGAGTTTCGGCGTAGGTTTCGACCAGGGAGAGCCGCAGTGTTTCCCGCTCGTCGCCTATCACACGGTTTTTTTCGTAAAACCGGTTAAACGCTTGCGCCAGTTCGTACAGATACGTGCAAATGTGGTGCGGCATAAGTTCGGCCGTGGCCTTGGCGATAACTTCGGGGTATTCGGTAAGCTTCCGTGCCAGCAGCCGCTCGTCTGGTAATAACACTGCGTTGTCTTGAGCGGAATCCGCCGTGGCGAGTGCAGTCGAAAGATCTTCTTTTTCCGAAAAAGACTCTTCGCCTGCGCGCAGAGTGTCAGCACCCGGTGCTTTTGCAAGGATACTCCGTGCCCGCGCGTGCGCATACTGCAAGTACGGCCCGCTGTTTCCCTCCAGCGCAATCGATTCCGTGGGGTCGTACACGACGTCCCCGCCTATCCGGTTTTTGGCAAATGCATATTTTACCGCGGCGAGCATATTTTCCTCTGTAACTTTCGCCCCACAAGACTTGCCCGCCTCACGAGCCGCCTCCAATATTTCAAGCGCAGTGACGATATTGCCCTTACGCGAACTCATCTTAACTCCGCCCTTGAGTTTCACTGTACCGTGTGTAATGTGTAACGTCCGTTCAGCTGGTTCTGGCGCAAACTGCTCTATGCTTTTCACGACGACCTGCATGTACTGTGCCTGCTCATTTGCGGTAATGATAATGGAGTCGTCAAAGTGGTAGTCGCGCCATTTGGTTAGACTAAGGCCGACATCTTTCGTTTCGTAGGTAGGCAACCCCTGCGAGTTGATAAAAACCCGTGTATGCAGACCGTACGGCTCACCGTCAAACACCACCGCGCCGTCACTTTCCTTGTACACGCCTCTTTGCAGTTGCTCGTGTACCGTTGCTACACCGAGGGGCGTCACTTCACTTTCCGGAATAAATCGATCAAAGGGCATAACCTCTAGTTGTTGGTAGAGTTCCGGAAAATAGTCATAGCTCCATTGGCGGCAGGTCCAATATATTTGCGCAAAGGGTGAGTCGTGGTCGTTTTGATAATGAATGTCGTAGACTTTTTTGTTGCAGACCAAAATCCCGGCCTTGGCAGCCTCATCTTCAAAGGCTGTCGTGCCTTCTACGTAGCGCTCCCCTAGCCAGGTTGGCCGCTCACTGGCTGGAACGTCCGCCAGTTTTTCTGGCAACTCGCCGCCCAGTTTTTTGACTATAGCCCACATGCTTATACCGACGTGGCGGCCAACATCGCCGCTGTAGTTTATGCGAACTGTTTCAGCCCCCGCCGCCTCGACGAGTCGGGCGATGGTGTCACCCACCAGCGTCGTGTAGAGGTGACCGGCATGAAGCGGTTTAAACGGATTAGGGTCCGAGTATTCGACCAAGACTTTTTTGCCCGCTAAAGATTTAGTCTCGTTGGCTTTCCCTGCTGCCAGTAAAGCTTTATCGGTCAGCGTCAGGTTCAAAAACCCCGGCCCCGCCACCTCCGCCGCCGCTATGTGAGAGGATAATCCTTTCACATGGTCGGCGAGGGCCTGCGCGATTTCGCGTGGGTTTTGGCCAACCTGTTTAGCCAACTGCAGCGCCACATTTGTCGCGTAGTCCCCAAACTGCGCCTCTGGCCGCGTTAGCTCTACCGTCACATCCACACCATACACGTCTTGCACCGCAGCCACAACAGCCGCCTCCAACTCCTGCTTCATCCCCCCAGTATACCACCCCCTTTGCTCAAGGACAGTCCTTGAGCAAAGGGGGTGTAGGGATATGAGCGGCGCGGTGGGGCGCTAGGCTTCGCCGCGTTCGCGTTTGCGCTGTTCGGGAGTTTCGTGCGGACGAGCAAAATCGTCCTCGAGCCGCCAAGTAGTACCCGCTTCGGGAGTTGAAACCTCTAGAATGTCGGTGTCTGTCAAACCCTTTAGCCGATGTTTCTGCCCAACACGAGTGCTATACCCAACGCCCGGCTGCAGCTCGGTCTCTACCAGCTCGCCTTTGTTGTTTTCCCAAATCACCGCCGCTCGGCCACTCATAAGAAACCAACTTTCTTGTTTTTCGTCGTGCACCTGCAGACTTAGTCGTGCACCCTCGTTTACATGTAACACCTTACCTATGTAGGGCGCGTTTTCGCGCACCCAATGCAGTTCGTAGCCCCATGGTTTTTCCACCCGTTTTACGTATGGCTGTATGTCAAAGTCTTTTGGATCGTAGTGTGGAACGGGGGCATCTGACATCTTATTTCTCCTCTAGTGCTCATGCTTATGTTTTGTTACAATACTCATTATAACTTGTAAACGAAATGCCGGATACGGCAAAGGGGGTGGGGATGCTTTTTGGACATCAAGGAGACACAACAACAAATAGTTCTTCGCCAGACCCTGGTGGAAATATGTCGGCAGCACAAACCAGCCAAAGTAGCCCAATGCTCGACAATCCACTCGCAGACGAAACGCAAAACACCCCGGTGAGCGCCCCAGAAAACGACGTACCAGCCCTATCGCCAACTCCATCCCTCGCAGATACCAGCACACCCCAGGTCGACACAGGGTTACTAGAGCTCAAACAGCAAGCCTTGAGCGAGCTCGGTCCGCTCGTTGACCATTTAGAGCAAACGCCCGAAGAAAAGTTTCGCACTACCATGATGATGATCCAGAGCACTGATAACCAAACGCTACTTAAAGACGCATATGCCGCGGCTCAGGCCATCCCCGACGAAAAAGCTCGTGCTCAAGCCCTGCTCGACGTCGTCAACGAGATCAACTATTTTACCCAGCACCAGTAGCGCTCGTTTGGCTAACGGAGCTGAGTGAAAGTTTGGTAGCCTGGGTCATTTGGGTATACTACAGACATGACTGATCGTCGCTGGCGTCTCGCCAACAACATTATTTTTGCCGCTATTATCGCCATAAATGGTTATATTATCGCGGTACCGCTACTCCCACAGCTCGCTTTTTGGTGGCAGACCAACCACAGCGCTACCCAGCAGACATTGACTCAGCGCTTGGCCGCACCCAAACACACCACCAAAAAGCCTAGCACTCCCCCGCCCCAACAGTTTCACGCCGACGCATCGCATGACGGCCTGATTATCCCCAAAATGCTGCTAGAAACGCCCCTTATCGAAGGCCCCGAGCGCGATAGTTTTGCCCTGCTAAACAAAGGAGCCTGGCGACTCCCCTTTACCACCACACCTGACAAAGGCGGCAACACAGTCGTCGCTGGGCACCGTTTTTCGTACACCGGGCCTCGCGGGGTGTTTTACTTTCTAAACAAACTAGAGCCAGGTGACATGATTGGGCTGTGGTACCACGGAACCCTGTACCGTTACCGCGTCGAATCTACCCGCACAGTGGCCCCCACAGAGGTCAGCGTGCAAGAACCAACCACCGACACACGTCTCACGCTGTACACCTGCACCCCGCTGTGGAAGCCGGTCAACCGACTGGTCGTTGTCGCAAAACCCGTTACGGAGACCCCTGCATGACAGAAAAAACCAAGTTTTTTATACTACTTGTACTACTACTAGCGAGCCTAGCGCTACTCTGGTATCTCAACAGCAACGCCTCACAGATTTTGATCGGTTAGAAACGAAATGTCTCGGCTATTTATACCCAAACAACCCAGACTAGCGAACTTTCAGACAGTCCTCATCGGCTGAAATATCCCGAAACCTTCGCAGACTATCCCTGGTAGGCTTTGTCAGTTTCGGGGTATTTCATCTCGACGATCATCTGCCTGAAAATTCGAAAACCTAGGTCATTTGGGTTTACTGCTCGTCGCCGGGCGACGCCACACGCGCACCACAAGTGCCGCCAGCAAAATCATTGTCGCCAAAACCGCAAACCCGAGCACCCATACCCCCGTGTTGGCCAAGCCACCGCTGTTACCGCCACCGGCCGAACCCGAAGCGCCGTTAGTGGTGGTTGCACCGCAAACTTCGCCATTTTTTGTGTACTGAGAACTGTTGTACGCACATGACCCGTACGGTGCAGCCATTGTGTGAGTCGGGATGTAGTATATGTGTTGCATGGTGTGTTTCTCTTGTTTACATTTCTTATGGTTATGATATCATTATACCATTAGCTGTAAATTAAAGTAGAGGGGAAATGATAATGTTTACACATGTTGCGATACTTGACCTTTCAACCGGTAGCCTGCTTATTTTGCTCGCCATAATTTTGCTGCTGTTTGGTGCCAAAAAACTGCCCGAACTTTCACGCAGCCTCGGCGACTCAGCACGAGAATTACGAAAAGGCATAAACGGTGAAGAGGAAAACAAGCACAAACAAACCGGTAACTCGCAAGACAACAGCCAAGCCTAGTCGGCATGTGCGCGATAGGTTGCCTATTGGCGACCACCTGAAAGAAGTAAAACGACGACTTATGTACGTAAGTTTGTCTATTGCGGTTTGCAGCGCGCTTATATATGGGGTTGAACGGCGTCTAATAGATGTGCTACTGCGGCCAAGCCACGGCCAGCACTTTGTGTACACTTCGCCTATGAGCGGCATAAACTTTTTGTTTAATGTCTGCTTTTACTTTGGTATTGCCCTCAGCACGCCAGTTATTATTTACAACGTCTTGCAATTTTTACGACCGCTCATGCGCCACACTACTCAGCGGTTTGTTGTGTGGACTAGCATATCTTCTGGGGTAATTGCGCTGTGCGGGATTTTGTTTGGCTACTTTGCCGGTTTGCCAGCTGCATTGCACTTTTTGCTAAAACAGCAGTTCCACAGTGGTCAGGTCGATGCCATGATAAGCATCGAAAAATATTTTTCGTTTGTGGTTGCCTACATGTTTGGAGCAGCCCTAATGTTTCAGCTGCCGCTACTACTCATCGTCGTAAACCACATACGAAAACTCACGCCTCGGCAAATGTTTAAATACGAACGAGCGGTTATTTTGTTTGCGTTTGTGTCGGCTTTTATTATGAACCCCACGCCAAATGTGGTCGACCAAATGCTTACGGTTATACCGGTGCTGCTTTCGTATCAGGTTGGGATACTGCTCGTCTGGCTGATAAATAAGGCCAATCGTCGTCGCCGATACAGTGCGTTGTTTGAGCGTGACGCTGCGGTGCGCGAAGAACGAGTCATGAGAGTACGTAACGCCCAGCCTTTGCTCCCGCCTGTTCCGAACAGCCACCCCCCCGCTTTGACATCGGTTCATCCAAAAAAGAGTGCTCCTACACCACTAGCAGCCACCCACGCTGCCGGTACTCATCCCTCATCCCCCGCGCCCCACATAGGAGGTCGTGTAACGACGCGCACCTACCCGCCCGCTACACGCACACCCCTGTACACGTCGCAGGCGTTACGTCAAAATCACGCTAACCCTTTGTCTCGCCCGCGGCATCGCGTTGTCCAGCTGTAGTCACTACACCCAAATGCTCGCCCGTTAGCGGTAGCTTGTTGACAAAAGTCCAGCAGGTCATTACACTTGTGTTTGAAACTATAAAAATAAAAAAGATAAAAGGTCACACCATGAAAGCACAGCTCGACGCATTGCTCCAAAAAGAAATAAGCCGTAAAGAGTTTCTCGGTATGAGCGGTCTTGCCGTTGCCTCTGTTTTGGGGCTTGGGAGTATTGTAAAACTCGTCAGCGGCCAAAGCCTACTCGGTGCCAAGCGCTCACACGGCTACGGAAGCTCACCGTACGGCGGCTAATTTGCTCCCCTACACATGCTAAAACAGGTTCGGCATGACGGGTAAGGTCTACAGTGATTCTTTGAGTCAACGGCAATGAGTCTGAGAACGTAACTATGTGAGGTATTATGTTTTTACCAAACCAACGACGCCCCTTTATTCCCAGCCAACCCGCGCATACTGCCGGCAGCCAAGCCCTGCCCACCAGTAACACCCACGCTTCGGGTGCTTTTGGCGCACAAATAAAACCTAGTTTTATACCAAACCCATCGCCGTCTAGTCAGACACCCAGCGCAAGTCGCATGCAACGCACGCAGCCCGACACATTTAACACGCTGTCTCCGCAGGGTCAACGTGCCGCCCTGTATGACCAAGCTCGGCAACAGGCCTCTTCCCAAGCAACGTATCAAGCGCTTCGTAACCCCGCCAGCGCCCTACCGGCCGGTCTAACCAAGCGGCAGCGAGCCGACTTTACCATGCTCTCGCGCACCAATCCGCTGGCGGCACAAGCTCAGCTGCAGCAATACCAACGCACTGCCGACATTCGCTACAACAAACCCGGCTCACCCCCGCCAGCTAGCCCCGGTCTAACGCACCGTCGCCCGCCTGGCGGCCCTACTGGCCCGCGTCGTTCTGCGTTATAAAAAACCCGAAGACTGTGCTAGCATCCGGAGGTACTGACAATGCTCATGTCGCACTAGGGTTAACCATAAAACACAAGAGGTTATGTACTGCACATAACCTCTTGATTGGCTCAGCTCGGTCCGAGCTCTACATCATGCCCATGCCACCCATGTCGGGGGCAGCTGCAGCTTTTGGCTCGGGCACCTCGACCACGAGCGCACCCATGGTCATGCTGGTGCCAGCGATAGACGCGGCGTTTTGCAGCGCCTCTTTGGTAACGCGAGTTGGGTCAACAATACCCGCCGCCTTAAGGTCGACCAGCTTGCTTGGGCTGTTAACGTCGACGCCCTGGCCAGCTTTGGCTTTTTTGACCTGTGGCAACCATTCGTCGGCGTTGAGCCCACTGTTACCCATAAGTATGCGGAAAGGCTGCTCAAGCGCCTTAACCAGCAGTGCACGACCAGCCGCAACTGCATCGTCGGCGTCGCTGGTAGCAGTCCCGCCTGCGAGGTTAACTAGGGTCACACCGCCACCTGGCACAATACCTTCGGCCAGCGCAGCCTTAACTGCGGCAACGGCGTCGTCTACCCGATATTTCTTTTCCTCGATCTCGGTTTCGGTCGCGCCACCCACCTTAATCACCGCAACTCGGCCGCTCAGCGCTGCATGGCGCTTTTGGTAGTTTTCGCGGTCATACTCGCTGCTGGCGGCATCTGCCTGCGCAGCAATCTGTTTCATGCGAGCGTTAACTTCGCTGGTCGAACCAGCCCCCTCAATAATCGTCGTTTCGTCTTTGCCCACTATCACTTTGCGCGCCGTACCAACCACATCAAGGTCAACGTTTTCAAACGTCATACCGCGGTCTTCGGTAATCACCTGTGCGCCCGTGAGAATGGCAATGTCTTCGAGCATTTCTTTGCGCTTGTCGCCAAACGCAGGTGCCTTAATAGCTACGGTGTTAAACACGCCTTTTAGCCGGTTAAGCACCAGTGTGCCGAGCGCTTCGCCCTCGACGTCTTCGGCAATAAGCACGAGGTCTTTTTTGCCACCCTGCGCAAGTTTTTCGAGCAGGGGCAAAAACTCTTGGACACTAGAGATTTTTTTGTCGGTAATAACAATAGCCGGTTTGTTGTAGACAGCCTCCATACGACCAGTATCGGTCACCATGTACGGGCTAACAAACCCGCGGTCAAAGGTAAAGCCCTCGACAACCTCGCTCTCGAGGCCAAGCCCCTGCCCCTGCTCGACCGTGACCACGCCGTCGCGCCCTACTTTGTCCATAACATCGGCTATTAGGTCGCCAATGGCTTTGTCGCCAGCAGAGATGGTTGCCACTTCGGCCACCCGCTTTTTGTTCCCCTGTATATCTTCGCTCAAACGTTCGAGCTTGGCGATCACCTCGTGCGCCGCCGCCTCGAGACCCTTGCGGAGCAGCATGGGGTTGTGACCAGCCGCAATCAGTTTGTTGGCTTCGTGTAAAATGTGGTAGGTCAGCACGGTAACGGTGGTTGTGCCATCGCCAGCGACATCATTCATTTTGTTGGCAGCTTGTTTGATAAGTTCGGCACCCACCTTGTAGCCCAACGTTTCGTCGTCTACGTCGGCAATATCGACCCCTTTGGCCACTGTTACGCCGTCGTGCGTTACGCTCGGTGCGCCGTAGCTTTTGCTAATAACCACATTGCGACCCTTGGGGCCCATAGTCGTTTTGACTGCGTTGTACAAAATCTCTGCCCCGGCCAGCACGCGCCGCCGGGCGTCATCGTCGTAAAAAACTTTTTTTGCCATACTTATTTCTCCTTTTTCCCAAAATGATTGTCGTATATTTTCTCGAGTCGCTCGAGTGATTCTGCCGCTCGTGCAAGATTGCGGTCAATATGAAACGCCCAGACCACAACGAACACGAGCGCAACTGCGCCAACTATCGATTCCACACTACCCCTTTACCGTCGCTAGCACGTCTTCTTGCTTGACGAGCAAATACTCTTCGGCGCCAACCTTAACTTCGGTCTGGCTGTAGCTTTTGTATATAATACGGTCGCCCACTTTTACCTGCGACACGTCTTTTGCTACGGCCACGACCTTGGCAACTTTGGGTTTTTCTTGCGCGCCGCCCGGCAGGTACAGTCCACTTGCAGTTTTGCTTACGGCCTCTTCGGTCTGGGCCACAATATAGTCAGCCAACGGCTGTATTGGTACACTCATGGTTCCTCCTTTTACGCTATGCTTCCCTGCAAAGGCGGGAAACGAGTCGGTTATTTTGTCGCACTGTCGCCATGGGCGACTCGGCTTCCTCATGATTTTACGTACACACTTCATGATTCTCGCCAAAGCATTAGCACTTCTCGCAACCGAGTGCCAACGCACTAGCACTCACTATACCCGACTGCCAATCTTAGTGTCAAGCCTGATATGTCACCTACGATGGAACATGACCTGGTTGATTTTTATCAACATTTTTGTAAAGTAAACATACCTGTGACAGAGTTATACCCAAAATCCCCAGCTTTCCGAAAATTGAGGTATAATCTATCGTGAATCAG
>CAYZZH010000009.1:0-36885 GCA_964483005.1 uncultured Candidatus Saccharibacteria bacterium
GAGACGGTAAAACCGTAGATGAGACCACAGCCGGAGGCTGTGGATTCGGGGGATTAAAGTGCAAAGTAACGCACGCATTTTATGAATGTCCCATACCTAACTTGGCTAGCGCTTTTTATCGTAGCACCCATGGCGCTGCTGTGTGTCGTCTTTTACCCCTTGCTCTGGAACTATCGCTTGACGCTGGCCTAGTGTGGAGGGCTATCCCTCTTGCTTGGCCTGGCGTGGGATTTTGCTGGAATTTATCTGAAAATATGGGGATGGCCCGCCACGTATTGTGCGTTACCTCGAGTCTGGGGATTGCCGCTGGAAGAGCTTCTTTATTAGTCTGCTCGCCTTGTACGTTTCGACTATAACCTTGATTGCTCGAGATATATCGGCCAATCGTACCCGTAGCAAAGGTAAAAATCACCACGAGCCATCTAACATACTTCCTGTCGATAGTGGTCTTTTGCAGCATCCCCGCCCTCATTATGTGGCAACAACGGAAAGAGGTGCTGAAACGACACACGTTAGTCATCGTAGGCGTAACTATTTTGGTATTGTGTTTGCGGCAACCGATTACTTTGCCGTCCGCTGGAGCGCTTGGTACTATCATTCTCAACGTACGCTAGATATTCGTTTTGTAACAGAGGTTGAAACATTTTTGTTCAGCGCTGCCATATTTTTTTGTGTAGCTACCGCTACAATTATATCGGCAGATATAGTTGATAATCTCCCCAAGACCAGACGCCACTCGAACAAAAACAATAAAACTACACACGCTGAGCAGCCAACGCCAAGATAGCTCTGTAGAACCGCGTGGAAAAGCAAATGCCTAGTGCTGGGTTGCCAATGTGATTAGCCCTGAAAAAGATTCAAGGTGGGTGCTCGCACGCGTCGTCCACAGACGACGACAAATATTGAGCTCCCATATGATTAGTATTCAGATAATCATATATTGGCCGTCTCGCCATACGGGAGACGTACCCAGCCCTTATAGTATACCACTCAGAAACTAAGTACCTTCCCTAAAATTCGGTTTTGTAGGCGACGACATGAGTGGGATATATACCACTCAGTAACTAAAATTCACCTTTTCCACCCAGCCCTCACCGGCCAAAACCAGCCAAGACTTTCGCACCATATCTAGATAAGGTTTGTCAGTCTTGACTAGTTTTGACTCGGCGATCATCTACGTGGAAAAACCGAATTTTAGTTACTGAGTGGTATATCACTTGTATCACCCCTGTTGCTACGATATACTGCTAGCATGAAGATACTTTTTATGCAAACGGGCGGCACTATCGACAAAGACTACCCCGAAAACGACACCAACCACGGCTACAGTTTTGAAGTTGGTGAGCCAAGTTTTTTGCGTATACTCGAGCGTGCTAACCCAGACTTTACCTACCGCACCCTTACGGTCACCCGTAAAGACAGTCTCGACCTAACTGACGCAGACAGAGCCAAGATTAAAGCCGCCGTTGCTGCCGCCAAGCAAGATCGCATAGTTATTACCCACGGCACCGACACCATTCACCAAACAGCCAAAGTACTGGCAAGTACCAAGGGCAAAACGGTTGTGCTCACCGGTGCCCGCCTGCCAGAGAAATTTTACGACTCCGAAGCAGATTTTAACGTCGGCATGGCTATCGCTGGCGCCCAAGTACTCCCCCCCGGTATATACATTGCCTTGTATGGCCTTGTGACACCCTGGGACCAATACATCACTAAATAAGATGCCGAACTCTCCCCACCTCTGGAGGCTGCGACGAACGCTTGCTGATGGCTAACGGGTGTTACGAGTGATGATTATGTCGAGCTGTGGTTACATAGCCCGACCCTTTCCCGCCGGCCCAAGGTATACCACTCAGAAACTAAAATTCGGTTTTTCCACGTAGATGATCGCCGAGTCAAAACTAGTCAAGACTGACAAACCTTATCTAGATATGGTGCGAAAGTCTTGGCTGGTTTTGGCCGGTGAGGGCTGGGTGGAAAGGCCGAATTTTAGTTTCTGAGTGGTATATTCATACCAGCTACATCAGTAGCTGCAGTATGTTTGTGTTAAGATGACTAATTAGCCCGCCAAAACCACCCAGCAACACTAGGGCAATAATAATCAAAAATCCGTATGGCTCTAACCGCTCCAGCAGGTTTTGTAATGGCTCGGGCGCAAATGCATACAACACCCGAGAACCATCGAGTGGCGGTATGGGTATAAGGTTAAACACAAAAAGCGCCACATTGAGCTGCACAAACAGTAGCAGTAGGCCTGGCAGCAAACCCTCACCACCTAAACCGCGCATAACCACCGCTGAAACCCCTGCTAAAACAAGGTTAGAGAGTGGTCCAGCAAAAGCAATCAAGGCGGCTCCATACTCGCCGTAGCGAACGTTGCGCGGGTTAAACGGCACTGGTTTTGCCGCCAATATCAAAAACCCAAACGCAAACCACGCCACTGCCGGCAACAAAATGGTCATAACAGGGTCAATGTGCCGCAAAGGGTTCAGCGACAGTCTCCCCTCGTCGTGCGCGGTCGTGTCGCCGAGACGAAACCCTGCGTAAGCGTGCATAAACTCGTGCACCGTCATCGCAACCAGCAAACACACAATCACCAGCCCAAAGCCTATCACGCCGCCTATTTCCATAGTCTTTAGTATATACCACTAGTTATTTATTTCTGCCCAATAAAATCTTAGCCTCTGTGAAAGCTCCGCTCTCTCACAATTTTGTGAGAGAGCGGAGCTTTCACAGTGATTGACTCTAGTTGGTTCTATGCGTTGTCGTCCGGGCGTTTGACTTACAGGGATAACTCCTGTACAATTGCTAGTCGAATCAGGAGAAACTATGCAAAAATGTGATCTTACCGGCAAAGGCAAGCAATACGGCAGCAACGTCAGCTTTTCTCAACGCCACACCAAAAAAGTCTGGAAACCCAACCTCCAAACCAAAACCGTCGAAGTAGACGGCAAAAAAGTCAGGCTCAAAGTCAGCACACAAGCCATCCGCACCCTCAAGAAAAAAGGTCTTTTGGTTTAACACCCCACACTAACTTCCCTCTGTCATGCCGGGTCGAGCCCGGCATGACAGAGGGCTACGCTTTTTCAAGAATAACGAGTTGGGTTGTGTTGGTTACTTCCGAAGGTTTAAACTGCAGCTTTTTGGTCGTTTCTTTTGGTTCCATGCCAAACGCTTTCACCGCTTCTGCAAGTGTTTGCTGGGGCACCTCGTACGAAAGCGCATTGTCGGCGTAGTGTGTCGGCACAAAAATCTTTGGCTCTATGGCTTTTACAAGCTGCAGTGCCCCCACTGGATCCATGGTGTAGCCTGTACCGCCCACTGGCACAAACAGCACATCGACCACCCCAATATCTTCCAGTTTTGACTCGCTCAGTTTTGGGTAAATATGACCTAGTACGAGTACGCGTACGTCTCCGACCGTCACTTTGTAAATCGTTGCATTGCGTTCAGTTTCGGTGTCGGTGTGGGCTCGTGCCTGAATACCCTGTATGTTAACTCCGCTCACCTCGTATTCGCCCGCCATATCGATGGTCATTTTTGCCCCCGCAACGGCGGCTGGGTGTGCCGTAGTAAAAATTGCAACGTCGCCATCTCGTGTTACTGTTTTGGCGCCAAGACTGGTAAGCGTGTCGTCAAAGACCAATCGCACGTGTTTGGTACTAATGCTCACGCAGTTCGCGCCGTAAAATTGTATGTCCACATAAACTCCAGTTTGTAGTAGTTAGTTTATAGTTGTTAGGGCCGACTCACGCGCCTTTTTACCCCGTTGTCATCCCGACCGAAGTGGAGGGATCTCGCCTGTAGCACATCTGACGGGATCTTTCGACTTCGCTCAAGATGACACTCAAAAAAAGGGCGCGTGAGTCAGCTTGCTAAGTTTTCTACTAGCCGCTCCCCTACACTATAACCTACAAACTAAAAACTATAAACTACCCGGTCTAACTTAGTAAGCCCGGCTTATCGAGCAAGATCTGTTTTTTGGCGAGTAAAACGCCCGAAATAAACCGGTCTTTTATTTGGACACGGTAGCGAAATTCGTCGAGCGTAAAATGCGCGTAGCGCAGCTCTTTGCCCTCTTGTTCCTCAAGGTCTGTGACGTATTTTTGCAGTGCATTTTGGTTCACATTGCCAACTACCAGCACATCGACACCACTGTTTTCGTCGCGGGTAAATTGTCCAAGCAAACAGGCTATTGCGACGTTCCCTAACTGTTTAAGGTCGGCTGGTTCGTCTACTTCGGGCACTGGCGACGGCACCACCATGGGCGGCTCAACAGCGTCTGCTTTGGCCTCTACCGTCTCTGCGGGCTGAGGGGCTGCCGCTTTGGCGGTCTTGCGCGGTTTACGCCCACCAAAAATCTCTTGCAGTGCCACAAAATACACGTACTTTTGGTTGACCTCGTAGTAGACTTTGTTGTTGCTCGAGTCGCTGGTAATGATCCCTACGTTGAGCAGGTTGGCCAGCTCACGGCGCACCGAGTTTATTTGCTCGTCGATTTTGCGCGTAATCTCACGCACATAAAACGACCGGTTGGGGTTACTGTAAAAAAGCTTTAGGAGCTTTACGCGCGTCTTTGACCCAAATAGTTGTTCTATCACTCGCTGTCTCCTTTGTTCGCTACCTAGGGTAGTGTAGCAGGTTTTGGGCTGAACAAAAATCCTATTTGTTCAGAAATGTTGTCACAATATCTACAGCCTCCTTGGGGTCACTGACCCACTGAATACTATTATTACGCCGAAACCAGGTGCGCTGTTTTTTGGCCAGCTGCATGGTTGCAGTCACAATCTGCGCCGTCGTTTCTTGTAGACTGGCTGTGCCAGCAAAATAGCTCTGCCACTCGCGGTACCCTATGGCTTTCATGGCTTCGCAGTCCCAGCCGTACCGTTGACTGAGTAGCTTTGCTTCGTTTTCTAGGCCCTGTTTAAGCATGGTTGCGACGCGTTTTTGCACGCGAGTGGCTAGCTGGTCTCTTTCGAGTTTTAGGCCAATCACACAGGTGTTCGAACGCAATCCTGACCGCTTTGGACGTGCTCCATTTGTTTCGATAAGTCGTATAACCCGCCGGGGGTTGGCGGTATCTACACCAGAAATGTCTAGCCCCCGCTCCCTCGCAAGCGCAAGCAGCTCGGCAAGCGACATTGTGTTTAATACATCTCTTTCACCAAAGTTAGGTAACGCGTTAAACCGGTAGTCAAACAAAACACTGTCGACGTATAAGCCACTCCCCCCAACCATAATCGGCAGCTTTCCTCTCACCAAAATATCGGGTATAGCCTGTTCGGCGAGTGCCTTAAACTGGGCAGCCGTAAAACCCTCTGCCGCGTCCGCCACGTCCAGCCCATGGTGCGGCACTGCTGCTTGGTCTGTGTGGCTGGGCTTGGCCGAGCCTATGTCAAACCCTTGGTACACAGTCATAGCATCGGCACAAATAATCTCGCCATTAAACCGCTGTGCAAGTTCCATAGCCAGCGCACTTTTGCCGCTGGCCGTCTCGCCTACAACGGCGAGTAGTTTGTAGTTTGTAGTTTGTAGTTTGTAGGGAGAAGCGTGTTGCATATTGCAGCCACTATAAACTAAAAACTATTCACTACAAACTACTGCGGCCACCACAACAGCTCCTGCACATCTACGCTCATGTCTTCGCGCACAATCACGCCTTCTGCCTCCAAAACCTGTCGATGCCCACTACGCCCACCCGGGTAGCCGCTGGCCAACCCACCTGTTTTATTTACCACACGATGCCACGGTAACGCTGGGTCGCCGTAGTGTGCTACACCACCCACCACCCGCGCCGCTCGCGAATTACCGCACAGTGCCGCCAACTGCCCATACGTCATCACCCGCCCACGCGGAATCTGCGCCACCACCGCCTCCACCCGCTCCCGAAACCCACGCTCAGCAGTCTCTATAGACATCTTTTCTGTGCCCAACTTTTATGACTTCTACGACCACTCTGTCGTCGTATACTTGGTAGATAATCCGGTAATCCCCGCGGCGGATTCGATATGTATACTCTGCCCCACGAATCTTCGTACCGCCATGCGGCCGCGGGTCATCTGCCAAAGCCGTTATAGCGTCTACCAGTACACGACGCATATGGCTCGGTACTTTTCTGAGGTCTTTTTCAACACTGCGCCTATATTCAATCCGGTAGCGCATTACAGCAGGCCTTCTGTCTTTAGCTCCTTTACTAACGTGTCAAATGAATACACTGGCTCATGTTGTCTTTTTTGCACATCTTCCAAGTCCTCGGTATCTTCAAGCAGTTGGTATATAATGGCGTCTTCTACGTAGTTAGACACGGTTCTGCCACTCTCAAAAGCGCGCCTCTTGAGTCGCATATATACTCTATCGTCAATTGTCAGTGTGGTTCTCATACAAACATCGTAACATCTACGCACCAAAACATCAAGACGACTTCCCTGACCCACGTGTCTCCCGCCAAACTCATTCCGACCCAAAGGGTTTCGCTGTTAGCGACGCTACAGTGATGTTTTGCTCACGCGAGATTTGGCTTCGTTGGCAACGGTTTTTAAGAACTCTTCGGCTGTGTACGAGCGCGCCGGCTGCTCTTCGTGCACGGCCAAGTCTTTGCGAATACGCGGTGTTAGTTCCCCGCCACTAACTTCTTTTTCACCAATAACGAGCGTGTAGGGCACGCGCCACATTTCGGCAGCGCGAATCTTTTTGCCGACCGATTCGTTGCTGTTGTCCACCTCCACACGCAGCCCGAGTTCCTTGCCCTGCCGCTGCAGGTTCTCTACAAACTCGACGGTTGCCGTTGCTTGGTTGACACTCAGCAACCGTACTTGCTCGGGCGCACACCACACCGGAAACTTCCCAGCCGTATGCTCTATATATACGCTCAAAAACCGTTCGAGCGAGCCAAGTAGCGCACAATGAATCATTACTGGCTGCTGAGACGCGCCGTCTTCTGAGGTAAAAGTCAGCCCGAACCGCTCTGGCTGTACAAAGTCTAGCTGTACCGTGGCCACTTGCCACTTTCGACCAATCGCATCTGTTGCCATAAAGTCTATCTTTGGCCCATAAAACGCTGCTTCACCTGTTTCTACAAAGTAGTCCAGTTTGTTTTCTTGCGCCAGTTCGACTATTTGCTGCTGCGCCTTTTCCCAAAGGGCTGGGTCACCCAAATATCCTTTCCCGTCATCACGAAAGCTCAGCCGAAACGCGAGCTCCATACCAAATACCTCGTACATGTGGTTGGCAGCCTCTACCAGCTCACCAGCCACCTGCTTTATTTGGTCCTCGCGCACAAACGCATGGCTATCATCTTGCGTAAATGACCGCACGCGGCTTAAACCGTGCAGCTCACCAGTCTTCTCGTCGCGGTAGTCACCGGCATTTTCCATGAGTTTGAGTGGCATGTCCCGATAACTACGCGGCTGGCTGGCATAGATCTGCACGTGATGCGGACAGTTCATAGGACGCAAAACAAACTCGTCGCTCGTCTCTTGGCTTTTGACCAAAAAAAGCTGGTCGCCAAACTTGTCCCAGTGGCCACTCGCTTTATACAAGTCTGTTTTTGCAATCACTGGCGTCCACACGCGCTGAAAGCCGTTTTTTTCTCGAAGCTCTTGCGTAAAACGACCGATTTCCTCGCGCAAAATAGTGCCACGAGGAGTAAAAAGCGGCAAACCCGACCCAACCAAATCTGAAATAAGAAACAAGTCCAGTTCCTGACCTAGCTTGCGGTGGTCGCGTTTTTTGGCTTCTTCGAGCATGGCGAGATAGCTGCGCAGTTCTTTTTCGGTAGCAAAGGCGACGCCGTAGAGCCGCTGCATTTGCGGGTTTGTTTTTTTGCCGCGCCAGTACGCTCCGGCTACGCGCATGAGCTTGAAGGCACCGACTTTACCGGTCGATTCTACGTGCGGGCCGCGGCAAAGATCGGTAAAATCACCATTACGGTAAAACGATACCTCTGTGATAGTGTGCGGAGTAGTAACGCCCGAAATACCCGCAGGCAGCCCCATCATGGCCGAATCAAGCTCTTTGGCGAGCGTGGTTCCTTCGCGTTGCAGATCGTAGAGCAGTTCTTCTTTGTAGGGCTGGTGGTGTGCTCTAGCCCACGAAATAGCCTCCTGTACCGGCATAGCATATTGCTCAAACGGCTGCGCTTCGGCGATAATTTTGCGCATTTCTTGCTCTATACGGCCAAAATCTTCCTCGCTAATCTTTACCTGTGGCCCAAGGTCTATGTCGTAGTAAAACCCGTTTTCTACCACCGGTCCGACGCCCAGCTTTACCTCTGGCCACAGCCGCTGCACCGCCCCTGCCAGTATGTGCGCCAAACTATGCCGCATAGCATACAAACTGTCTTGATCTTCGCTCATGTACACACTCCCTTGTCGTCATTCTGACCGAAGTGGAGGAATCTTTTATTTACAGAAGATCCTTCTCCGCTGGACAGCGGATACGCTCAGAATGACACATAAATAATAAATTAAAAAACACGCTCGATAGACAGTACTGTCCTCTTGCGTGCTCGGGTCTGGCTTCCTTGCAGGAGGCCAGAGGTTCCACCTAAGCGTTTACTCTTGTCGCCGCTGTTATCGTACAGGTCAACCGCCAAAAACGAGGCTCTGTGGTTGGTGAGTCCACGTCTGCGCCTACCACCAGTATACCCACCCCCACCCCCTCTGTAAACCGCTCTTTGCTCAAGGACAGTCCTTGAGCAAAGAGCGTCAGGGCAAAGAAGCAGAGGTGTGGGGGGTAACTAAAAACGGACGCTCTCGCAAAGACGTCCGTTTTCTCCTCTTGTGTGGTTATGTGAAACCGTATAAAACGCTCTCGGCAAAACCTCACCTCACAAGCTAGTATACACAGCCTAGCTGTATTGTGCTAGTACTTTTTTATAATTTTTGCACATACCTGTGGATAAGTAGGCTCCCTGCTCTGCTACAAAAACGTCATACATGCTATACAAAGGTGTTGTGACAGCATATGACAGTCATAAAACCGCATGACACATTAGTACCGCCCCTGGTCTTTGCTCGACAGATCGTTGGCACTTAGCGTGACTAAGACGAAAACGTATGTCGCAAAACGTGCCTCAAGCGAGGCTAGTGGCAACTAGCGCCCGCCGGCTTGTAGCAGCCCCTAAAATCTGCTATATTCAGGGTGCTCTATACGGCTCTGCCGCGCAGAGATAGCAGCGAGGGCTTAGGGCGATTAGCTCATTTGGCTAGAGCGCCACATTGACGTTGTGGAGGTGATAGGTTCGAATCCTATATCGCCCACCAACATAAGAGGTCAGCAAAAGCTGGCCTTTTGTGTTCGCGCACTAGTTTGCCCTCAATCGGGCCTGTGCGAAGTCAAACGCCACACACAGCTACCCCTGTTATAATGCTTATGCATACAATGTTTATGCTTGACTTGCAAGTGCCCTTTTGCTAGACTAGTCATGTTAAACGAGGTGTTAACTCTGAGTACAAAGCAACAAAGCTCGCTCCAGAGCTTCCAGTTGTTTTATGAAGAACTCCCGAGCGTCAAACGTGTCGTGCGTTTGCGTCGGGTAAGGACTGCATAGGTACCAGCCCCTTTCATAAGACAATGCCCCGGCCTTGCCGTACCCGAGCTAGCGTGCAGAAATGTACGTTGCCAGGATACGGTAGGGCCGGGTTTTTACTTACCCACAGACTTTTCCCAGGTTTTCCACTAGCATTTTGCCTTGCGGTATGACAATATATTGACATGGTATGTCTGTACTGCGCTCGCCCGACCCAGGTTAAAAACTCTCGGTTACAAAAACGTACAAACACTATTTGGCGCCGTCGCAGCTGTTTTACCTGCGGCGCAGTTTTTACGACTATAGAGACACCCGACCTTTCGGCCACCCATGTTGTACGCTACAAAGATGGCACCCACAGGCCCTTTAGCCGTGACGCGCTCTACCTGAGCGTCGCTGCAGCCCTCGGCCACCGCCCAGATGCAGCCGAGCTCGCCGGGGTGCTGTGCGGTAGCATAATCACCCGTCTTGTGGCCGAGGCTGCTGGCGCCGTACTCGACGTTTCGTCTGTGGTTGCTGTAACGACCCAGACGTTACAGCACTTTGATGCAGCTGCTGCCGTGCAGTACGCCGCCTATCACCCTATAGCTTTGTAGTTGTCGTGCCAGGAGCGCTTTCTGTTACAACTGCTTTGTCGGTGACGTCAAACGTTGACATGTATTTGCCGAGTACTAGCCGGGTCTGCGAATACAGCGCCGCACACGAGTTAAACACAATGGTCGTAATTGGCAGGTATAGCCACTGTAACACCATAAAAACGCTACGATGACGTTTGTATCGCACGGGCTTTGGCGGCAATGTTTTAAGCGACAAAAAAATCGTTACTACCGCTATAACCAACGCCACCGTCTGAATACGACTAACAAGCACCGGTAGCTGCAATGCCCCGTAGCTTTTTGGATGAAACAACACTGGTATAAACCCGCCAAAAAGGATCAGCAGCGGTCCCACTGCCCAAGTAATATGGCCCTCAAACAGACGCCACGTTTTAGCTATTAGGTCAAACTTCGGAACCGTGTTTTTTCGAAAAAAGCCCATATGCACCACATAGGCAAGGTCAGACGCCCCGTACGTCCACCGGCGGATCTGCAAAAATTGCGCTTTTAGCGTTTTCCAGTACGTGTCAGAGAGTACGGCATCTTGGTAGATTGGCAGGTGCAGCGGCAACACGCGGTAATTGCCCTCAAACCGAAAATACGAGCGCCAAAACTGGTGCCCGTCTTCGACAATAGTGCGAACGCTCCAAAAATCGGTGCGCAAAAGCGCCTTCATGGGTTGGGCATGAGCAGAAAAATTACGCAACGCGTGTGAGCGCAAAGAGTTCACCAAATGAAAAATAGAGTTACCCGTCGCCAGAACGCGCATTGGCGCGGGAGGATCCCAAATATTGTTGGAAAAAACCGCCACGGGCTGAAAAGAAGAGTGCAGCGGGTCGGGACACACAACATAAGCGTACGTTAGCGCGGTCAAATAGTTTTTGTCGGGCCGGTTATCGGCATCTAGGGTCGTGACGACTACGCGCAATGGGTCGATACGCCGTTTTTTGAGGTATTTTTCGAGCTCGCGGCCCGCGTGGGTGACGTTTGCGCCTTTGCCGATGATTTCCCCCGGTACTCCGGCAGGGTGCCGTATGGCCAACATATCGCGAAACCGAGATTTGTACTGCACAGCGAGCTCTTTGGCCTGCGCCTCTGTTGCCTCGCCTGCCCTGCCCTCGTACGCAAGCACCAAAATAACCCGCTGCATGTCGTGATCAGACGCAAGCAGTGCCTCTATGGTCGGCTCGAGAACCTCGCGCGACTCTTTGTAGGTTGCAATAATTACGGCGTGTATAACCTGGTCGGGCGGTAGCAATAGCGGCCTCTCTTGTGTTTGCGTGATGGCATAGCGGTGCCATTTTGGGCGTTTGACTCGCGGCGAAACCTCCCCTTTGCCAAGCTCGTCCAGCATAGTGCGCCACGGGAGTTTCTGGTGACGGCGCATTGTTTGAAACCCCTGCATGGAACGAACCGCACCCGCAATACCGCGCGCAAAATTGATCAAAACATACACAAACATAAACAACGCCGCCAACCGCACATTGACCAAACTTAGCACAAATGGCAACGCCAACATACTCCAGCTTACAACCCCAGGCAAAATTTCGAAAAACCGATAGTGCCCTCGACGATTTTGCTCGTACGGTATTTCGATGCTCGTCATTTAGCGTAGTGCCAGTAGGGCGTTACTCACGATAATAAGCAAAAGCAGGAGCGGTATCGTTACACCAAGGATGGTAAGCGAAAGCTGACGTTTAATCTTGTACGTAGCAACACCCAGCGCCAGACCAAGGCCAAAAAAAAGCACCCCTGCCCCAATAAAACTCAAAATATCTGCCGCCGTTCCTTGCGTATACCCCGCAATCCCGAGCGACGAGCGATACGAAATAATGTAGCTTGCTGTGCCTTTTATGACGTTCATTTTAAGTCCTACCAGCACCGTCAGTGCAAGCAACAAAAAAAAGTTGGCACTCACTAACAGTAGTGCGGTGCGGTCTTGGATAAAATGGATGTGTTGTGTCATAGCGCGTGTCTTTATTGTAACAGAGGCCTGGTGAGGTACACCACTCAAACTGTAGTTTTTGTTTCCCGCTGCTAGAAACGCTGCCAGATCTTACCCCATAAGAGGCCTTTGTAATCGTTTTGTGCGAAGTTAGAACCGATGTCTTGAATGATCACTGTACCGACGAGGCGGAAGCCGAGCTTTAGGGGGAGTGCGAGCATTTCGGATTCATTCCGAAATGTGAGCAGAGGGTGAGAGCCGCTGGTAGCGGGTCGCAAGGAAACCTTCTCTTGAAAACTTGTTTTCAAAGACGAAGTTTCGGGGCCGCGGAACGTGGCGAGCCCCTCTTTTACGTTGGTGCGGGTGGGGGGAGTCGAACCCCCGTCTCATCCTTGGGAAGGATACATAATGGCCGTTATACGACACCCGCGGAATTATTCTCGTCAGATAAAAAGTGTACTAACTGTTTATTAAGGTACCGGTGCCCTGAGCCGCTTTTGAGAAATTTCTCACGCATGACCGCATCCATTTTATTGATGTATGCCTCGTAATACACCAGCTGATAGTCAGCGCCTTTTGTACTGCTAACGCGCTTTAAAGTATGATCGGCCAATCTTTTTCGCAAGTTAGCGGAATATCCAATATAGAACACTCTGTTAGCCGAACGCAGTACGTAGACAGAGAACATACTGTCATAATTATGTGTCCCCGTAAAATGATTTGCAAGCAAATCATCACGGGTCTCACGTAAAATAGCCCAGTTTTTACGTATTCCAATGACTGTTTTTGCCGCCACTGTCTCTGGCAGTGCCACGTGATAGCCCGCTAGGGCTATTTTACGTGGAGCCATCTGCCGGGATCGAACCGGCGACCTGCGCGTTACGAATGCGCTGCTCTACCAACTGAGCTAAGATGGCGTGTATTTCCCCCCTAAAGGCTGCGCTGTCGCTTGCTGGGCTTGTTCGACAGGCAATTGCGATTTTTAATGTACAGGCGCTAGAAATTATACTTGCACATTGCCTTACCTAACCCGTCGTGCACGGTGGTAATTATACGGCATATTTTTGTCGTCTCAAACACCTGACTCACGTGCGCTTCCCACCAAATTGTCATTCCGACCGAAGTGGAGGAATCTTCTAAATATCAAGAAGATGTTTCGACTTCGCTCAACATGACAGTGGTGGAGTGAAGATTGTGTTGCAAGTGCACGTGGGTCTGTCAAACACCTTGACAGAGCCTCGTGACACGCTACAATACAACTATAACCTATAAGGAGTGCTCTATGCTCAAAGATTTCAAAAAATTTATTTTGCGCGGCAATGTCGTTGACCTAGCCGTCGCAGTAGTAGTCGGCGCGGCTTTTGGGGTCGTCGTCACAAGTTTAGTGCAAAACTTTGTCACGCCGCTTATCGCAGCCTTTGGTGGTTTACCTAACTTTGAGTCGCTTAAGTTTACAATAAATGGCAGCGACTTTTTTTACGGTAAAATTTTAAACGCACTGATCTCGTTTGTGTCGGTTGCAGCGGTGGTGTTTTTCTTTGTGGTAACGCCAATGAACAAGTTTCTTGCACACGCCAAACCCAGTGACGAAATAGAAAAACCAGCCGAGCGCGAGTGCCCCGAGTGCCTCAGCGCAATCCCTGCAGCTGCTACCCGCTGCAAATTTTGCACTGCGACTAGTAAAGCGACAGGCAAAGCTAAGTAGTTTTACCTTACTACAAAAATCCACCCCTGTTAGAAAGGGTGGATTTTTAGTTGGGCTTTTTGGCGCGCCCGACCGGATGGTTGCGAGTGCAACACGCAGTCGCTGTGCTCGGTCGCGACGGCGACCTGCGCGCAGTTCCTTGGCGTCCGCACGGGCGATCTAGGCTCACTTTGTTCGCTGATCGCCGGTTCGAACCAGACAGACATGCCAGAAAAAAGACCCACCTTTGGTGAGTCTTTTTTCTGGCGCGCCCGACCGGATTCGAACCGGCGATCTCCTCCGTGACAGGGAGGCGTGATAGGCCTCTTCACTACGGGCGCTCGTCGGAGTACGGCAACGACTTACGTTACGACACAATAAGCTTACTGCTTTTTGTGTCGAACTCCAGTCTCAGCCGACTCCTCCTCTCAAAAATTCAAACGGTCGACTACGCTCCCTGATTTGAATTTTTGTGCCTAGTTATATCTCACATTGTGAGACAATAAAACTAACAGGGGTAAGTGTAGCAAGGCGCGTGACAAAAAGCAACAGGTAGGCGGTAAAAGCCCTGCCCTAAATAAATAGCTCCACCGAGCCTACGCCCTGTGCCGCATATCGCAGGTGTGCTCACGGCGGCTGACCGAAGCGTACCAGAGATACGCTGAGCAAGGAATAAGGGCGAAAGCCGTGAGGCGCGACGCCAAACGCTAGCGAGGTTCACTTACGTGAATAAAACGTTTTGCTGGATGTGACTTTTGGATTGGCTGTATGTACTCTTGAATGTTTTTGAACGGAATTTGTATGTGTGCTGCTTTGTATTTGCCGTTTTCGACCGATAGTAGTTTAACGATTTCGTAGGCGGTTGGCGTTACAATAACGTCACTCACCTCACCCGGCTTAAGCTTTTCGAGCGCACGTACAACCACCGGCGGGACCTCCTGGCTGCTAATGGTAATAGCCGTGTCGCTGTACTGCCCTCCCGCATCTTTTGTCGCTGGATCTTGCGAAAACTGGGTTGCGAGAGCCCCAAAATCACCCCCGGCTCGCACGTGTGCCAGCACATCTTGGGCCCGTTTTGTTGCCTCTGTATCGAGCTTTGCACTAACTTTTTGAGCAAGCAGCTCCTGTTTTATCTGACGACGCAGATCGCCAATACTCCAACCAAAAAACTTACTCGCAATATTGGCGAGTTCTTCGTTGTTTTGCCCCAGCTGGTTTTGCGCCCGAAGCGTCACGAGCATGTCGTTGACCTCTGTTTCACTCACGTGCACCCCGTGCTGAGTGGCCAGACCTTTTACATACGCGACGTCGATCACCTGCTGGAGCGCGCGTGGTTTGTATGTTGCCAGCTGAAACTCACCTGACTTGGTCGCAAAATCGACCTGTTGTTGTGCCTGATAATAGTGCATGTAGCGCCGCAACTCAAACAAGTAGCTTTCGTACGAAACCCACCGGCCGTTGGCCCGCGCCACCGGAAACGGCACAATTTGCGTCACCCGATACATAAAAAGCGACGTAGTCTGAAACCGGTACAGGCTAAGCATGGTAAACACAATAAACCCACACAGTGCAACTGCAAGAATGGTAGTCGAAACGATAACAATGCGCCGTTTTGAGTGCTGCAGCGGATATTTGTACTTACGCGCAACCTTGAGCACGTTTTCGCGATGCTCTGCCACTGTTTCGTTGGTAATACGGGGTACATTGCTAAGAGCCTCAGTTGTCTGCTCTTGCAATGTCGGCTTGCGGAAGCGTTTTGCCACCTCTGGAACAACTGCTTTTACTTTTGGTGCGCGCAGTGGGCGTAGGTGGGGGCGTTTGGGGAGTGACATTTTGGTGGTTCGTTTCATGTCGATAGTCCTAGTCTTGCAGATTAGTGAGTGTCATTTTTTGTTCAGTTTTGCGCAATATTTCGAGCAAACGTTTTTGGATTTTAGCCGGGTGGTGCAAGTAGTGGATCAGCAGGTCTCCGACAAACGTCTGCATCATTATCGTACCATATCCGAGCAGGGTTTCTTGCAAGCCTTTTACCTCGTAATTGACCATCTGTATCTGGTTGAGGCCCATGTCGACCACGCTCCGGTGGAAAAATCCTTTTTGCGTTATCTGTATAAACCGCTGAGTTGTCACAATAAACACACTAAAATACCAGCTCATCCACGAAGGGAAAAACAGCAGCGCCGAAACAGCAATACTCACCACAAAACTCAGGTAAAAAAATGTCATGGTCGGTGGGTTGTCAGGCCGAGCATACGTAAGTATAAGCGTATAGAGCGGCCCCACCAGCAGGCCCAGCGAGCCGAGCACCAAACCTTTGCGCATAACGATTGGGTGCTTGCGAAAAACGTACAACACCTCTTCGTCGTCCATTTGGTCTTCAAAATACTTTGCTTTGCCGGTTGCAGTCGTGTTTGCCGGTTTGTGTTTGGGCATAAGCGTATTGTAGCAGATATTTTAAGGGGAAGACTATCGTCTCTGACCCACCGGTATTTTCTGGATGTCATCTTGAGCCAAGTCGAAACATCCCGCTAGACATGTGCCCGACGAGATCTCTCCACTTCGGTCGAGATGACAACGGGGTAGAAAGTACCGGCGGGCCATACTTTCTCTTCCCTGGTCTGGCACCAAAATAAATCTGATTATCGTGGATTTTATTGCAGGGACAGAACCAGCCGCAGACCATCTTCAATCTGTCGCATATGTAAACGACCGACTACACCTGCCTGTTCTGTTAAAAAGTCTTTATCAATAGTCAAGACTTGCGTGACATTTGCTACCGAGTCTTTGCTAAGACCAGTCATTTCTTTCGGTAAAAAGACATTGCCAGGCGCTTCGGCCAGTCGTGTGTTTGAGGTGAGCGCAACAACCAGAACCGTCTGTATACGGCTAGCCGTTATCTCGTCTGCCTGCACAATAAGCACCGGGCGGCGATACCCTGGTTCGGAACCTTGTGGTTGCAGCAAGTCGGCCCACCAAATATCGCCGCGAATCACCACACTTCCTTTGGCAACGAAGCCTCTTGGAGCGCAGCAAAACGCTTGTCCAACCGAGAGCCTTCAGCCGTATACACACGGTTAAATGCCACAGTAATCTGCGCGTTTTGGTGCTGCTGCACATATGCGTCAACCGCTCGAGCGTACAGCTTACTGCGGGACACTCCTAGCCGTTCTGCCAGGCTTTCGGCCGATGTATATACGTCGTCAGGTAAAGAAATGGCAGTTTTCATACCAAAAGTATAACAAAAGTTATACTAATTCGTCAATCTTTTTAGCAACTTGCACCGCCTCGAGAGCAGTATCGAGATATACACTCATTTGACCTCCTTTGAAATGTGGTCGGCTGCCACGGCACAGCCTTTTTCGATGGCTTTTTCTAGGTCGAGGCCTGTCAAAAGTCCGCTCAGTAGACCGGCGTTAAACGTATCGCCTGCCCCAGTCAGGTTGTAGGCACGCGAAACATTGACGCCTGGTATGGTAACGACTGTATTGTCGCGTAAATAGTGTGCTCCCGCCTTACCGTCTTTAAGCACCACAGTTAGACTCGGCGCTTCACGCTGCAGCAGTCTAAGGCCCTCTTGTATGCTCGAAACTTCCCAGGTGAGTAAAAACTCTTGGCGACTCGGCACGTACAGGTCAGCCCCCAGCACTAGTTCCCGTACGAGTGTACGCTCGGTAGGCGTTGTTTTGTCGGTGTAACGCCCGTGGTCCACAATTACCTGTGCGCCCGCCCGCTGTGCTTGAACCGCAATAGCCGAAAGCTGCGGCAGTAAGCCGCTTAGTTTATAGCAAGTACCCATGTACAAATACCGCGTTTTTGGCAAATGCTGTGCTAGATGCAACATAAGCTGCTCTACCGTAAGTGCCTGGTTGGCGTTGCCTGCCCCTACCGTAACATGACTTCCCTGCTCGCTCACCAGACTCATACTAACATTGGTACGCCTTCCAGGCGCAACCAGCAAATCGGTGGTCAAACCTTCTGCGCGCAGCATATGTTCGATCACATCACCAACCGCATCGTCACCGCGCATCCCAATAAACGTGCTTGACACCCCCAGTTCGGTCAGCCGACGGCAAAAGTTTACCGCCGAACCTCCAGGTAATGCCTTGTAGTAATCGGCCCGAAGCTCGGTTTCGACCGGTAGGCCAGTGTCGTCAAACAAAAAACCAGCGGTGTTGATGTCTAAGTAGCACCCGCCAAAAGCAATCACGTCCATACATGTACCTATCCTTTTCTGGTATCCCCGCCGCGACTCGAACGCAGATCTATTCCTTAGGACGGAAGTATTCTATCCATTGAACTACGGGGACATTGCATTAATCTTATCACAAGCAAATAACTTGCCCTTCTTTAGGTGGAGGAGAGCGATTTTCGGATTTATTCCGAAAACGCGAGGAGGAGCGAGCTCCTCCTAAAATATGCACGGAAGTATTCTATCCATTGAACTACGGGGACAGACGAACACAAAATGTGTTCAAAACGATATACCGAAATACTCTTGCTTGCGCAACTTTTGAAGGTATTATTTGGCTTTTTTCTTTGGTTGGGTGAAAAACTCGTGCACAGTGCTGTAGTCAAACAGCTCTCTGTCGGCGAACCAGTGGTCAATCTCTTGCTCGGCCTCTTTAGCCGTGGCCGAAGCATGCACAAGGTTTGCCACCCCAAAGCCGGCTTGTGAAGCCTGCCCGTAGGTAACATGCGCGTAGTCGCCGCGAATCGTCCCTGGCAAAGCCGTCTTTGGCTGGGTGTCGCCAACCATTTTGCGCACAAACTCTACCGCCTCTACGCCTTCGAGTACCACGGCTATGACCGGTCCAACCTGCATACTGGCGAGCTGGCTTTCAAAAATTTCGTCCCCTTTGCGCGTTTTAAGCGTGCCGATACCCTCGTAATGACCGTGGAAATGGTCGTAGTCTGGTTTGACCATTTTCATGCCCACCATTTTAAAGCCGGCACGTTCAAAGCGGGTTAAAATTTCGCCAACAATCCCGCGCATAACGGCGTCTGGTTTAAACACAACGAGTGTTTTTTCCATTTGTACTAGTCTCCTGTTTACACTGTGTATTGTAGCATAGGGGGCACAGTTGCCGATGACCGATTTTTGAAGAACAAAAAACAAATTAGCGTGTGACGTGTGACCTGTCACTAAACATTATCCTGTCACGTGTCACGATTGCTGCGGGATTCATGGCTAATGGGTAATGGCCAATGTTTGGTGACAGGTAACAGGCCAATGGCTAATCGTTTGTTGTGCTTACGGTCATCGTGCCCCTTGATACTAGATACCAGATACTAGATACTACCTACATGCAGTTTATAAAAGCCAAAACCGACTTTTTAGAGTATCTCGAGATCGAGCAAAACCGCTCGCAAAAAACCATTGCCAACTACGACCACTACCTAACACGGCTGGCGGACTACGCTGGCGACATTACCGTGCAAGACATTGACCAAGAACTCGTACGCAAATGGCGCCTCTGGCTTAACCGTCTCGGCACAAACGTGCGCGACGAGCTACAAAAAACCACACTCAACTACCACTTGATTGCCCTGCGCAGTTTTTTAAAATACTGCCACAAACGCGGCCTCCCCTGCATGCCGCCTGACACCATAGAGCTTTCCCGAACGAAACGCCCCCAGGTAACATTTTTAAACGAAGAAGAACTCGCCCGTGTTTTTGAGCAGCCCGACACCAGCGTCGCAGCCGGCTTGCGCGACCGAGCCATCTTAGAACTACTGTTTAGCAGTGGCCTGCGCGTGTCAGAACTGGTGGGGCTCGACCGCGACCACATAAACCTTACCCGACGCGAATTTACGGTGCGCGGCAAAGGTCAAAAAGACCGACCAATCTTTATTAGCGCCGACGCGGCCGACTGGCTGCAGCGGTACCTCGACAAACGTACCGACACCACCAAACCGCTTTTTATTCGCTACGGTGGGCGCAAAACCGTCGATCGCAGCGGCAACTTTCATCGTCTAACAGCACGCAGCGTACAGCGGCTGGTTGCACACTATGCGCGGCTGGCTGGCATTACCAAACACGTTAGTCCACACACCCTGCGCCACAGTTTTGCAACAAATTTGTTAATGAACGGTGCAGATATTCGCTCGGTTCAGGCCATGTTGGGTCATAGCAATATTGCTACGACGCAAATTTACACGCACGTGACCGACCCGCATTTGCGTGCGGTGCACGAGAGGTTTCACTATATAAAAGGGGCGGGCTCACCCGCCCCGCCAAGTCAACCGGAATAAATCCGCTTAGCTCACCCGCCCCGCCAATACCTTGGCCGTCAACTCTAACTAAGGCTTTACATCATTCCAGGTGGCAGTTGTATTGGCAAGCGTGCATTTTATAACGCCATTACTATCACTGCCCATTGGTATAGCAATTGGCGATGACTTGGTGTCTGTTGTGCCCCCGACTAATGTTACTGTCAAAGATACCGTAGCAATATAACACTGGTTATTAAGAGATCTACTAAACACATGATTTATAGTCTGCCCTTGGTAGCACCCATCTCCAGCAATAATTGGCGTATGACTGACCGTATTTGGAGTACCATCACCCCATTGCCAGAGGCAGCTCGCAACTGCACCTGGCTGTGCCTCTGGAGTTGTGTTAGTATAATTTTTACCGTAGAGCGGAAATGTGTAAGATGGAGTAGGCCCACCGCCTGTGCCCGTGCGACCACCAGCAGTAAACCCGGCTGTCACCTTATTGCCGCCAACCGTAGCGCCTAGCAACTGTAGTGGGTCACTAGCGTTGTCACATAGTTCCTCCCCTGGGTCCGGTGTGCTAATGGCTTCGTTAGGATCAATACCAATAAACATGTTGGTTGCAACCGTGTAGCGTTTGCAGATTGGCCCGGCCGAAGAAAGCCCTTCAGATGCCGCCTTATCGTAGTCAACCAGCGGGTACCGCACCCGCACTCGTCGCAGCACATCTTGCGCTTTGGCCGTGACGTCTATAACGGCTTGTGCCCCCGTAAAATACGTGCCGCTTGCCGTGTTGGCGTCTATGGTCACGATTTCGGCGTTTTTGTAGTAGGTGCTAATGCGCGCGTATAGGTCAGGGCCCCCAAAAACGTTACCGCCCGACAGTATTACCCTGCATAGTTTGGTACCAACGTCGCAGGCCGCGTCTGCCAACACTGCCGAGCCCACATTGACAGCAGCAGGCATGCTTGCGCTTTGTGCAGGCCGCACGACCAAACTAGCGGTGCTAGACGCCATGCTAGTTGCGCTCATACTCCCACCTGGTTTGTAGAGATCGAGGCGCAAAAAACCAAACGGGCACGTCGATGTTTTGGGCAGCGTACTTGGGGCCGCAGCGCCTGGACACCCCGCCAGATCAGTAAGTGGATCGCTCGCCGTTGGCAACGTCCAGGTAAACTCAAGCGAGGCTATGTTTTGCGTCGCACCATCTCGGTCGACCGCGTGTATCGGCACCACCTTTGCGCTCTGCTGGTCAGCACTTAGCTGCAAGTTTTCTGCCTGGTCGTCGACCAATATACAGGTAACCTTGACGTCTTCGCCATTGAGCGCAGGATGGGTGTAGTCCACGCCAGCACAGTTTGTTTGCTTGGCTAGCGGCTTATCGCTCGCCTGTTTGGCCTTAATTTGCGTAATCACACTATTTACCCCCGACTCTGCGGCATAAAACGCTTGGGTACTCAGCTGTCGGTCGAGCGTGTTGCGCTGGTTGTTGACCGCCACGCGGGTAAAGCCAATCACGATCAGCGAAATTACCAATATCATCACCATAGCAACAATTAGCGAAACAACTCCCGCTTCTTTATCTGTCGCTTTCGATTGTGTGCTCTGTCTCATACCTTGCCTCTTACGCTTATTGTACTTGGTTTGCGTTGTAAACACTACTTTGTCACCCGTCGTTGTACCTGGCTTTGCAGTGACGCCACGGCGCAAAACTCTTTGCCGGCGCTCGGTTTGCATATGGCGTCGGGAGCATTGGAAAGCTGTTCGTCGCTGAGTGTCTGTGCAGTCTCGGCACAGCTACCGCTAACGAGGTCGGGCGCACACAGCAAGTCGGCGTCGCCATACGCCACCTTGACGGCTACGCTGTACATGTCGCTACTAATATCTTTTACCTCAAACTGAGTCAGCCGCATGTTTTTACCCAAAAGCTGCTGACCACCAGACCACAAAGCGTTACAGCTGGCAGGATCGGCGTTTTTGGCCACATACAAGCCGTTGGTAGCCGAAACGGTTGGGTCATACAGCACGCCTCGCCGGGCGCTAAACACGTAGCCGCTCGCACAAATAGCCTTGTTTTCGGTAGACTGCATACTATCCCCTAGTCCTGAACCAGTGGGCGCAACCGTTCCAAACTGTATGGCCTGCGCCACTTGGTCTACAATGGCACGGGCAGCCGTTTGGGTACTCGCCGTGTACACGCCTTTGTAATAGCTACGGGTAAAAAACATTACCCCACTCATTACCACAATAAGCACTATCGAAAACACCAGTGTCGCAATCATCAACTCTATAATAGTAAAACCTTGCGCTTGCGTACGGAGTGGGAGTATGCGTCGTGTGTGGGGTGCGTTTGTGCGATATTTGGTATATAGCACTAAGAAACTAAACTTCAGTTTTTCCGGACAGATGATCACCGAGTCAAAACCAGTCAAGACTGACAAGGCATATCGAGATATGGTGCGGAGGTCTTGGCTGGTTTTGGCCGGTGAGGGCTGGGCGGAGAAGGTGAATTTTAGTTTCTTAGTGCTATACATAGGTTATACTTTCTGGTAATACACCGTCACGTTTGCCTGCGAACCACCCAGCTGCTCCCACGTAACAGAGATGACATAGGGGTCAGCAGCACTTTTTTGGGTAATAGATAGCTTGTACTCTGGCCCGCTGTAGCCCGGCGTGGTTTGCGTACCGTCAGCCGTAACGGTGCAGCCTGCGCCAGTAGCTTGATCGCCAGCGGCGTTGTAGCACCCTCCGGCCGTTGGGGCAACTTGTGTCCGTAACAGCTCTGTTTGCCGCTCGACAAGCTTGTAGGCCTGGCCCTGCTCTTGGGTCTGCTGCGACACCCGGGTATTGCGGTTAACGACCGTATAGGCGCCAACCAGGGTTAGGCTTAGTACCGCAACCGCAATCAGCACCTCAACAATGGTGTCGCCTCGCTCGCTTGCCCACAGTCTGCCAAGTCTTACGCGCATGTGTTATTCCCCTTTATCTCCAGCCCAACATTCACCCCGCCATTTGAACCAATCGTAATCAAGCCTGACTGCTCACCGTCGGTAAAGCACATGTTGACCTTGTCGGCCCGTAAAAGCTGAAATGGCCTACGGTGCGCCACAGGACTTTGTTCATTAAAATTAGTTATGTAGCGGTCAAGCCCAGCGGGACCCGCAGTTGACACGGTAGCTTGGTACATCGCCATGCTCTGTGAGCTTACCTCTTTTTGCCCTATGTCGTATATAACCATAAACCCAACCCGAGCAGTCGCCAAACTACCGCTGTCTGTCGCTACACCAGTCATGGTGAGGCCGTTGGTTGGCTTAATCTTGACCAGTGCGCTTGTGTTGGTGGTCGGCCATGCCTTTTTGACAATGTCGGCACTGGTTTCTCCCCCACTCAACAGCGTGTCATATTTGCGCACTGCCGCCAACGGGTACGTGGCAATGTACTGGCCATTTATACCCAGATTGCCACTGGCCTCAACCACATAGAGCGTACCAATAAAAATACAATCGTTGTTGGTCCCGGCGACTGCCTCGGTGCCAACCGTAATATTTGGCTTACCAGAGACAACACTACACGTAAACCTACTCCCGTTGTAGCCGCTCGCTGCCTCGTTAATCGAACGCTGCACGTCTTGCTGCAGCTGCCGTATACCCACCGCAAACTCGGTTTTACGCTGGCGGCCGCTCACAAACAGCATCGTACTCACCAGCAGCACCGCCGTCACTGCCAAAACAATCAGCGTCTCGACAATGGTAAAGCCATCTGCGCTCGACTGTCCCACTAAGGGTCGTACTGTGCCACCCCGTTTCATACGCTCAGTATACCACAAGCGTCATCGAGCTATACAACCCCCTGGCCCACAGTCACTTTTTTACCCCTCGTTTATGTCGGCAGCACAAGCGACTGGTACCACGCCACAAGCCGCTCACCCCACAGCATGGTGACAAAGGTTGCCGCCAGCAAATACGGTCCAAATGGTATGTGCCGCGCCAGCCCCTGCCTGGTCTTTGATTTTAGTAGCAAAGGCACGCTTGCCAGCGTCCCAAGCAGCGAGGCCAAAAACAGCACCAACAGCGCTGCAAGCGGCGTCCCCACGATCAGTCCCAAAGCAAGCACGAGTTTCACATCACCGCCCCCAATCCACCGCCCACCCGACACCTGGTACAGCCCCCAAAACAGCCCAAAAATAATCGCCGCAGCAAACACCGCCTGCCCGGCGACCGACCAGTCTCTTAACCAGACTGTTTTTACCACCACCGCAGCCGCAGCGACACCCACCAGCGGAAACACCAGCCTGTCTGGTAGCAGATACCACTTGGCGTCGTACACCCCCAGTGCCACAAAAAACACCAGGTACACCAACCCAAACCCAAACAAAACCAAGTGCAACTCCCAGAGAGGAAACGACCATCCCAGGTAAAACACCACAAAAAGCAGCCCCGTTAGCAACTCGACCAGCGGGTACTGTACAGAAATGGGCTTGTGACAGTACCGACAGCGGCCGCGTAGACTCACCCAGCTTAGCACCGGCACCAGGTCACGCGCTGCCAATTGGTGCTTGCAGCTGGGGCACATGCTGCGGCCGCGGAGAATGGAGTAGTTTGTAGTTGGTAGTTTGTAGTTGGTAGGCTTGGACCTCTGTGCGTTTTTACCAGCCCTTGACTCTACCCCCTGTTGTCGCAGCCGCCACACCAACGCATTGATAAAACTCCCCAGCACCACCCCATACCCAAATAGCACAACCGTAAGCAAAAACCTCATCCCTGAATCATACCACACACCACTCCCGCCTCCTCTGCAACGGTGTTCTAAGAGAGAATCCCTTACAATCCAAGGTGCGCTTACGCGACTTACTGTAAAAGAAACACCCGTTATGGGTGTTTCTTTTGTTTTATAACTAACCTGACAAACTGTGCCTAAGAGTCAACACACTGCAGGGCCTTGTTGGAGCCACTTGTCTCTATGACGAAGAATGCTGCAACTGAGCGATTAGCAGCTGTCACGTTAGTGCCCTCCGGATCATTACATTTCTGGCCAATCATAACATGAACTTCACCACTATTCATTGTGTTATCTGGTTTTGACGTAACTGTCTTAACTAAAGTAGAGCCGTTTACCCGAATCTCGGTATTATTGCCGCCAGTCGCGAGTTTGTAAGTTATAGTACCGGTTCCATCTACTGACGCGGGGTTTTTACCGTTGTTTGCGCCACGAAACTCACCTACCCCTCCCAAAACATTTTGGGCGTCGTTCTTTATGCCGGTATTGCGGCTGTTACGCTGGAGGGCGGGGACGGCCAGGAAGACGATGAGCAAGATTAGGCCGGCGATTGCCAGTACGATCAAGACTTCGATAATGGTGAAGCCTTTTTGATTAGTTTTGTGTAGCTTTTGCATAATGTAGTACCCTTTACCCCTATTACATTAACCTTATGCTTTGAATAATACGTGGTCGGCCTAGCAAATGCAAGCGTGCAGACCGTTTTTATGCTCAGGCTGTATGATTTCTAACACCTTCGGTCCCTCTACCCACCCAGGCCGTTTTGGCCAGCCAAGCCGTACACCGGTAGCAGTACGGCCGCAACAATGGTAAACGCAACAAGCCCCAGCATAATCATCATCACCGGCTCGATAATACTCGAAATGTTTTCGACCTCGTTGTCGACCTCTTTTTCGTAGTAGTCGGCCACTTTACCCATCATTTGCTCTATGGCGCCCGACTGCTCGCCAATACGAATCATATTTGGCACCAGCGGCAAAAAGTTTTCGGTGTCGCCGTCGATACTATCGGCCAAGCCTTTCCCGCCCTTAACCTTTTCGCTTGCCGCGTTAATAGCCCGCGCAATGTGCACATTGTTCACCGCCTGTGCAGTAATACCAAGCATTTGCAGCAGTGGCACGCCGCTCGCGACCAGCGTTTGGCCAGTGCGCGCAAACCGTGCCATGTACACTTTCATAAAAAGTTTGCCAATGGGCCAGGCATGCATTTTTAGTTTGTCGACCACCTCTTTGCCCGGCCCAGTCCGCGCCCAGCGTGAGGTAAAAAAGGCAAGAAACGCCAGCGCCAGCAACTCGGCCCACCAAAACTTAATGGTAAAGTCAGACACCCCCAGCAGCACTTTGGTGACCAGCGGTAGCTCTGCACCAGGCATGCCTTCGTACAGCACTTTGACCTGCGGCAGCACTTTGACCACCATAAACCCAACCACCAGCACCATCACAAACACCACCACTGCCGGGTAAATCATGGCGCCGCGTATTTTGCTGTTAAGGTCAGCTTCTTTTTCTTGCTGTATGGCAAGGCGTTCGAGCGCCTGGTCGAGCGTGCCGGACTGCTCGCCCGCAGCAATCAGTGCCAAATATACTTGGTTAAACACGCGCTGGTGTTTGCCCATGGCATTTGCCAGTGTCGAGCCACCCTCAACGTCGCCAATCACCTGTCCAAGCACAATTTTGAGTGGCTTGTTGGTCGTCTGCGCCGCAACACTACGCAGCGCCTGCAACAGTGGTAGACCAGCGTTTATCAGCGTACTTAGCTGCCGGCTAAACAGCACGCGGTCTTTGGCTTTGACCCGTCCCTTAAACATCCCCCCAATATTTGCCAAACCATTTTCACCCAGGCTAATCCGGGTTGCAACCAGCCCCTCTTGGTTCAACAGCCTAGCAGCCGCAGCCTCGCTGTCGGCCTGCAGCGTCGACTTAACAACTTTGCCAGTCTGCGGGTTGCGCGCCGTGTAGTTGTAGGTTAGCATAAAACTTCCTTTGGTCGCAGAATGATGAATAATGAATGATGAATGAAGTAAGCTTTACTGGGTGTGTCGCTCTTCACTATCCTTGATTCATAATTCATATCCTTTAGTCCCTCATAAGCCTATCAAGTTCGTCGACATCGACGGCAAAGTTGCGCGCCTCGTCGTAACTAATTGAACCAGTGTGAATAAGGCTCACCAGCTGTTTGTCCATACTCTGCATACCAAACTCTGCCCCGGTCTGAATAACCGCATCGAGCTGATGCGTTTTGCCTTCGCGGATAATGTTGCGTACCGCTGGTGTGGCAATAAGTATCTCGGCCGCCGCAATTCGCCCGCCGCCAATCGCTGGAACAAGCCGCTGCGAGCAGATTGCCATAAGTATGTTGCTCAGCTGAGCGCGAATTTGCGGCTGCTGATGCGGCGGGAACACGTCGACCATACGGTCAATGGACTGTGCCGCAGAGTTGGTGTGCAGTGTCGCAAAAACCAAGTGACCCGTTTCGGCTATGGTAATCGCGCTGGCAATGGTTTCGAGGTCGCGCATCTCGCCTATCAGCACCACATCGGGATCCTCGCGCAGCGAACTACGCAGCGCCGCGCTAAACGAGTACGTGTCGTAGTGAACTTCGCGCTGGACAATAATAGATTTTTTACTCTTATGCGTGTACTCAATAGGGTCTTCGATGGTAATAATGTGTTTGCCCTGCTCCATGTTAATCTTATGGATCAGCGCAGCCAGGCTCGTCGACTTACCCGAACCAGTCGGCCCCGTCACCAGCACCAGCCCGCGCGGGTACTCGGCAAACTTCCCGACAATCGGTGGCAAACCGAGCTGCTCGATGGTAAGCATTTCGTTTGGAATAAGCCGCAGTGCCGCGGCCAAATTGCCCCGCTCGTGAAACGCATTGACACGAAACCGTCCCAGGTCGCCAAAGGCAAAGCTAAAGTCAAACTCTTTGTCTTTGAGCAAAATCTGCTTTTGGTCCTCGTCGAGAATGGCAAAAATAAGCGCCTCGACGCTTTCTTCGGTAAGTATGTCTGCCCCCGAAACCGGCAGCAGTGCACCGTCGACACGCAACATTGGTGGCAGCCCAACCTGCAAATGAAGGTCCGAAGCTTTCTTTTTGACAACTTCTTCGAGCAGCAGCTCTATGCGCATTTGACCAGCCATTATTGTGCCTCCCCTGCTCGCAAAACCATGCCTGTCGCCTCATGCGTTTTCGTGACTCGTGACCCGTGACTCGTGACTCTCATGTCCCCACCTCTCTTGTTCGCTATGTCGTATTTGCTATGTCGTGTTTGGTTTGCCATATCTCCACCCCTTATGCACTGTTGGCCGATGCAACCCGGTTAACTTCCTGCACGGTTGTTTTGCCGGCAAGGGCTTTAAGAAACCCATCTTGTCGCATGGTAACCATGCCTTCTTTTTCGGCCTGGGCCTGGATTTCCGAGCTGGTGGCTCGTTTGAGAATGAGCTGTTTGATCTCTTCACTAATATCAAACACTTCGTACACGCCCATTCGGCCCTTGTAGCCGCCGGGCGACTCAGGACTATCAACGCCCTTGGTTAAAGTATAAGCGGTATCACCAACTAAAGGCAAGCTTTCGTAGCCCAGGTCTTGAGAAACCGCTTGCACCTGAGCGGCATCTTTGGGCAGTAAACTACCAAGCGCTTCTTTTATGGCGACCGTTTCGGCAGCGTCGGACTGTACCTGTTCGGTGTGTTTGCCCAGCCGTCGCACCAGACGTTGCCCAATCACCACATGCACGGTACTAGCAATAAGAAACGGCTCAATGCCCATGTCGAGTAACCGGGGCAAAATCCCGGCGGCGCTGTTGGTGTGTAGCGTACTGAACACCAAGTGCCCGGTAAGGCTCGCCTGCACCGCCAGCTCGGCAGTCTCGCGGTCACGAATTTCCCCAACCATCACAATGTCAGGATCCTGGCGCAAAATAGAACGCAACCCGCTCCCAAACGTAAGGCCGACATCGGCGTTCACTTGTATTTGGTTAATCCCATCCATTTTGTATTCAACCGGGTCCTCGAGCGTCACAATGTTGACCCCGTCGCTTTTAACCTCTTGCAACAGCGCATACAAACTGGTCGACTTCCCAGAGCCAGTTGGCCCGGAGGTCAGTATCATGCCATTGGTTCGTTCGAGTCCTTTACGTATCGTGCGCAGGCTACGGCCGGTGTACCCCATGTCTTCGAGGTGCAAACTGGTGCCGCTTTTGTCGAGCAGTCGTATCACCACCTGCTCGCCCCACACCACAGGACTCACAGAGATACGGAGGTCAACGTCTTTATCGGTAACATTTATGGTAAACTCGCCGTCTTGTGGTATGCGGTGTTCGTCTATTTTGAGGTTGGCGAGAATTTTTATACGTGAAATAAGCGGCGGCTCGGTGCTTTTTGGTAGCACCATCATTTCGCGCAAAATACCGTCGACACGACAGCGTATTTTTAGACTTTCTTTGAGTGGTTCTATGTGAATGTCGCTGGCACGCTTTTTAACCGCATACTCGAGAATTTTTGAGAGCGCTTTACTTATAGGCGAATCCTGGACAATAGTTTTAATACTTTCAGATTTGTCAGTTTTTTTGTCGCTCTCCACCTGCTCTTGGTCGTCTTTGGTGCCGCCCGGCATGCCATCTATGGCGTCGACAAGGTTGTCGGAAATTCGGGCGTCGTACTGGTGCAACACCTGTCGTATGCCCTCTTCGCTCGCCGCGTACACCCGCAGCGGCCGGCCAATACGGTTACTCAAAAAGTCTACCGCCTGGACATTGTCGGCGTCGAGCATTGCAACCACTAGTCGGTTTTGCATTTCGCCCAGCGGCACCGCCATGTAGCGTTCGGCAATATCCTGAGGCAATAGCTCGAGTACTTTTTGGTCGACGCGCGCTTCGAGCAGGTTGACGTAGGGTATTTTGGAAACATGCGCAATGGTTTTTGTTAGCTGTTCGTTCGTAACCTTGCCGCTCGTGACAATCAGGCTAAACAGCGGTGTCGACTTGTCTTTCGATTCGGCCTTTAACACCGCTAGGTCGGCAGCAGTCAGCACTTTGTCTTCGACAAGTTTGTTTTCGACTTGCGCTTGGGCGGCGGCAGAAAGGACGCTCATTGCTGCCGCCTATTTCGTTGTCTTAAATGGTTCAGTGTTTAGTTCTGTGTTGACCTGGCCCGGAACTGTTGGGTTCAGGCTGTCTTTGTTAAAAAAACGTTCGTCGGGCAGCTGAAAATCAGTCGATATTTTGTCTACAACCTCAACCTTTTGCTGGCGACTATCGGCGCTGACTAAAAATTTGCTGGTAACCAATATGGAAAACACCGAGCTAAAAATTGCTACCACCAACACCACTGCCAAATCTTTTTTATTCATTGCGATAACCTCCGCTCATGGCTGAACCACCTTTGTCGTAATTTTGAGCGACTTGGCGGGCTGGAAAAACGTCTGCGCGTTAATGGTAACTGTAAGCTCTTGGGCTCCGCCAGCAATATCCATCTTTAGCACTTGCATTGGCCGAATCGATTGCTCCAGCGCTTTCACAAATCGCTGCACCCCGTTGTAGTCAGCCGTAATCCCAAGCGAAAATGGCATGGCAATTGGCGTGGGCGTGCTGCTCGACGTATTTGTCGCCTGGTTTAGCTCGTCGTCAGAACCATTAATGCTCGAAATTTTAACGTTTTGAGACGCCGTCAAAGACTCTAGACTCGTCACGAGCGCCGGGAAATCGTACAGGCTTGGCAAAGCGTCGAGCACCAGTTTGGTGTTGGTACCGTCACGAGGACCGGTCGCAGCCGAGTTGCCGTTTATGGCGTTTATGGTGGTGCGTTCAAAGGCTTGGTACGATTTTTTGAGGTCTTTTTCGGCTTCTATGTCAGCTTTTAGCTGGTCTCTCGCCTGCTTTTTTTGTGCAATAACTTTGTTTTGGTAGCGCGCCTGCGCCACATAGGTCTTTGTCGCAAAAACCGAAAAAATCACGACACTCACCGCCAAACACACCACAACCACCACCGTCGTGCTCGCTCGGTTAATAAGTGCGCGTTTGGCCGATTTAAATCCTTTGCTTTGTGCCATCGTTATTGCCCTGCCCCAAACAAATTATCTTGACTGGTTCGCGTGGTAGTTGGCAGTACTAGCCCGATCTTTTTATCTACCTCAAAAAGCGCTGGTTCGTAAGCAAAATCTATCGTAAAGGTTGCGTCTTTGTCGGTGCGGGCGAAGCTGGTCAGCACGACGTTGCTAAAGGCTTTTGTCTTGTCCTTTTCTTTGTCTACGATAAATTTGGTTGCTTTCAGCGTGTCGGTGTAGTTACTGACCACGTCAAAACTAGGTGCAGTGCCGCCTACGCTTATAGTTTTCGCGTCAAAGTCAATGTTAAGTTTGTTCAGCGAAGCTTGTTGCGGCGTAACCTGGCTAATGTAGTCAAACAGTCGGGACACCACCGGCTTTTGCTCGTGCAGCGTTGGCAGCGTGCCGAGCTGGTTTTGGACGGTCAAGATTTTGTCGAGGTCTTTTTTGTCTTTCAGCTGCTTGCTGTAGGCGTTAATGTCTTTTTGGAGGTCACCAAGGCTTTTACGCTGCACAACGTTGACAAAAAAGAACGAAAAAAGCAGCACCGAAAGCGCCACCGCCCCAGCCACAAACGAAATAAATGTCATAAGGTACTTGGTGCGCCGTGATTTGACAAATTCTAGCTTAACATCGGGCAAGAGGTTGAACTGGACCATACTATTCGCTCCTCTCCGCTAGGCCAACCGCCACGCTAAACTGGTTCGAAACGGCGAGCAACTCACTCTGTCGATCCGGGGCAAAGGTAACGTTGCGCCACGCATTGCCGATTTCGACATTAACCCCAAATTTGTTGGCCAAATACAGCGGAAACTCTGGTATGGTCGACGCGCCACCGGTAACAATCATGCGTTCAATTGGAGTGTCAGGGTAACGGGTCTGGAAAAACTTAACCGACTTGTCGACTTCGCCCACCAGCAAATCAATGGTGCCGATAATAGCCTGGTAGACTTGGCCGTCCAGCTTGTCTTTGCTTACACCAAATTTGTAGACAAACTGCTGGGCCTGCTTTTCGTCGATGTTAAGGTTTTGGGTGGCACTTCGTATAACCGCCTCTACCCCTGTCGGGATTGACCGTGTCAAGCGTGGCGCATCGCCCATCGTTACCACGAGGTCGGTGCTCAGTTGCCCCATGTCGATCACAAGCTGCGGCGCCGTCGTACCAGGCGGTATAAGCGCACGCGATATCGCCAGATTGTCCGGCTCAAACGCAATCACATTGAGCCCAATCGACTCAATCATATCGAGACGTGACTCGATAAACATGTTTGGCACGCTACTAAGTAGTATTTCGACTTTGGTTTTATCTTTGGGCGAGTCGCCTATAAGCGCCCAGTCGAGTTTACTTTCTGCTGGTGGCGTCGGAATAAGTGAGTCTGCTTGATAGTGAATGGCCTTGTCGAGCTCGCCTTGCGGAATCCGATCAAAGTCGACAACTGTGGTAAAAACTTTGCTGCTCGGTATACCGACCGCAACATCTTTGGTCGAGAGCTTTGCCTCAGAAATAAGGTTTGCCAGTGTTTGCGCCAGCTGCTGCTGATCGGCTTTGCTATCGCTCTGGGCAAGTTTGGCGTCGATCGGTACATATGCGTACTTAACAAGCGTGCGCGACGGGCCCGAGCCACGCAACTCAACCAGCCGAATACCGGTTGCCCCTATATCTAGCCCAAAAAATGCCGATATCCCACTCAATACGCTCATAATTACCCTTGATTATAATCAGCTTGTCACAAAACCACAAGCTTTTTATCCCACCCCCCACCCACCCCCTCTCGCATACTTACCCAGAGGACTGTCCTCCAACAGAGAGAGTTTTTGCAAATTTTATTTTTTACGGTGTTAGCTGTGACGACACGTGCATCAAATATTTTGGTCATTTTTTACGCGGGTACATTTATGGGCTTGTGGTGCCCTGCTCGGCTATACCACTCACGAACTAATATTCGGTTTTTCGACGGCAGATGATCGCCGGGTCAAAACCAGCCAAGACTGACGAGTCTATCTAGATATAGTGCGAAAGCCTGGCTGGTTTTGGCCGGTGAGGGCTGGTTGGAGAAGTTGAATTTTAGTTTGTGAGTGATATACCTTGCCCTACCTGTTTTCCAGGCCGTCGGCGAGGTCGTATTTGATCTCGTCGAACATGCTTTTGTAGTCTTCGTAGTCGTACAAAAACTGCAGGTAGGCTGACCTGCCTGCAAAACGTTCCAAAACAACGCTCGTCTCTAGCCAGTCCGGCTCACCCCCTTTGCGGTAATACCCAATGCTCGAGTACGGGTAGTGTTTCCAGCTGCGCGGGTTAAGGTGTATGTAGCGACTTATGTGCACCAGGTATGCGTCGTCGTAAATAAGCGACGCTTTAAACCGACTTTCAAACAGCGAGCCAGACTGACGATGCCGCAGGTTAAAATACCGTACATAGCTCGTCATTACACTGCGCATAAAGACCGACAAGTCGCCCTGACTTTGCTGCCAAACAAACAAATGAAAGTGGTTCCCCATAAGACAAAAGGCCAGCAGTCGCACCCTGCCATGATAGTTCGGGTACAGTTCGCCCGTTTTACTTACGGCACGTTGAGCCGAAAGATAGCGGGCAAACAGATTAATAAACTTTTGTCTGTCAGTTTCATCGAGACAAATAGCCTTTTTACTCGCACCCCGAGCATAGACATGGTAAAAACCACCATCCAACTCTTGCCGCAGAATATTGCGCGAAGGCATACATCTACCATATCTGTTAATTACAAAATTTGCAATATCCCCCCCTGTTAGAGGACAGTCCTCTAGCGAAGATGATTTGTGCGAGAATGGGGTATGAGTTTGAGTATAGGTATGATGACTTTATAACCCAACTACCTTTTGAACTAAAACTGACTATGCCACCGACAGATAGAGGTGGTCGGGGCTACTCAGATGAATATGTAGCTAACTTAATAAAAGAGCTACAGCTGCCAGATTAATTAGCCGCTTTAGCTTGCTGGGCTACACCGTCTTGAGTAAACACTGGTAAATCTGGAAAATGTTCGCTCAATGCTGCACCAACTTCTGGATTTTCAAGCATTTTTGCACCCACAACGATCCCCGCTATGGCACCTCGTGGCACACCACCAAGAACTGCGGCTGTATCTTCGGCACTTCTGCCAGATGGAGGTCTAACAAAATCAGACATTTGACCGTCACGATAACCGTCATGTTCTAGTAACCTATCCATTCCCTCAGCCTGAGCGTCAACAATAAATGCTACTCCTCTAGTGAGTAATCTTTCTCCTCGCTGTCTTCGTATATTGCCTGATACAACAGGTTCTTTAGCCCAAGCAAAATAATCACCTACCGTTGTGTCGGCTGGCACCCGAAAGAAGTCAGCACAGCCGTGTGTTTCAGAATCCTCGGAAATACCCACCAGCTCACCACTCAAGATACCTTTCTCGGACACACCCTTTAGAGCTTCTGGGCTAAATCCATACATGCCCATGCCGTGTAAAAGCGTACCTTCGGGCAGTCTTGTATCACCCTGTGCTAATGCTGTTCTCAATGGGCTTTCAATCTCACGACCATTTAATTCAGCCCAGATTTGTAGCTGACTATCCAATAGAGCCATGCCATTATCGCTAAGACGAGACCTCATTTGCTCAAAGGCTTGTGTGTCTTGTTCAAGCTGGGGTTGGGAGGTTTCTGACATTTTATTTAGTGCTTACTCTAATGGTCGTTCTACGGCAGCTTCTAGTAACGGAGCAGCCAACTTAGCCATTTCTGCTTTATACCACTCACGATTACCGAAGACTTCAAGTTCTTTTCGGTTAAATATCTCTGTAGCCTTTGCCTGTAAGTCTTTTGGTAGCATACCTATTACAGTAGCTTTATACTCTGGGAAGTCTGCAAAGCGTTTTACTTTCATCAGCACTTCCTCAACTTCTTCAATACCAGTTGGTCCAAGCAACATTTCTACTTTACCGAAAACAGGTCCGGGTCCTTGAGCGTCCAATGCACCCATAACAAGCTCGTCTCGCAAGCCCGGCGATAATTCATTAAGTGTTTCAAGCAGGATAACGCCCGGCTCGTAACGAACATCTTCGGTCTCAAAAATATCCCGACGAAAGCTCTCAAGTGTTGCTTCATTCAACCATTGCCCGTGCTTAATCGTCTTATCTTCCATAAAGTCATTAGGATTGGTGTGAATATCAACCGCTAAACCGTTTCGTATAGGCCAATAATCGTGCATACCCGTTGCCTGTGTGCCAGACGTAAAGATACCATGCATAACTTCGTGTGCAAGAATTACCTTTTCAATCTTTTCCTTATAATCTTCGTGGCTTTCGCTGGATTCAACAGCTAAAGCTAGTTCGGAAACTACAAGATGTGGCTGCCGAGCCATGCCATTAAAGAAACCGCCACTGTCTTTGTTGGTTGATAAGCTATCATACACGCCAACTTCTTTTGTGTCTGCGAGACGACGCTTCATCATGTCTTTCAAGCCTGCTTTTGTAGGCTCATCATCACCTGCGAAGTAACTTGAAACCCGCTCCATCACATCGTCTTTTATACGAGGTAAGCTCTCTTGTAGGTCTGCTTCTGTTTCGGTTACGAATTGAGCGTGAGCGTCAACAAAGCCTTGTGGATTGGTGTCAGGATTTACCCCAAACATCTTAGCTTCCAACTCAATTAGCTTCTTTTGTCCCTCGGTGTATTCTGGTAACTTAGCCTGAAAACCCTCTAAGGTTGTTAGACGACCATAGATAAGATTAGCCCGGTGCGTATAGGCTTCTGGATTATCCATGAGGACTGGTGGGTGTGGTGCTGCTGTTTCTGACATTTTTATTTATTACGCTAGTGTTATTACAGATAAAATACTAGCATAAGTTTGCAAAAATGTCAATATACTACAGTTCTTTTCCCTTTTGATCCCAATGACTTACAGCGTTTGCAGCGTCACTGGCTATCTGTGGGAAAGCAAGCATTATGCGACCTAATCTAGGGCAACTTGCTGGATAATTTTCTTGTGCAGAACAGTCAACCGCTCTCGCTTCTTCAAGAGTGGCGTCTATCATACTCAATACGCCCATTACATCAGCAGATGAACCAAAGGTTACTTCCTCGGCATGAGTTACTTCTTGATCCCGCTTTGCCCGCTCACCTGCTTCTTCAACAGGTGCATTACCCGCTTTCTGTAGCTCTACAAAGCTATCAACCATTTCACCTTGAGCCTGATTAAGCGTTTGCACAAGTGGCGTTAGCCCACTCTCAAGCCCCGCCCACTCTGCTCCATATAAACAACTACCGCAATCTAAGTTAATTTCTGCCATGAGAACAGTATAGCTCCTGAATCAACAGAGACAAGCATAGGCATTTTCGTACACCGATTTTCTAGAAAACACAGTAAAAACGACTGGTTAAGCTACCAAACTGTCAGAAAACTAAACACAGCCTTATTCTGGTTGCTCTTGGCAATCGCCATCTTCTCACAAAAGACTGAATTGTTATTCAAGTAGTAAAAATATGTTTGGCGTGAGATACCAGCAAAACGGCACGCTTCACCTATGGTTGCATTATGCTGAATTGCGTCAGCCAGCTTTATCATCACACGATAGTCTACCTTATGGGGACGACCAATAGCTTTTTTGATTGGCATGAAAACTCCTCTTTGTTTTTATCAACGTCTACTAATAAGTATACAGAGGTGGTGTGCGTGCCTGACGCTATTTGTCGTTGTTGATTGTCGGTAGTATCGTGGTAATCAGTTCGTCGGCTTGCTCTTGCTTATCGGTTCTAGCTGATTGGGTACGCTTACCCCTCATACTAAACGCAACGAGGAGCGCGAGGAGGATCAAAATTATTAGCAGAGCCATAGTAATTACTATCCTAACACCACTCTGCAAGTCCTACGCACTCCTAACGTCTTCCAGAGGTACATAAGCTCGTTCATGTATTTATAACCAATTCAGCACATCTGGACTACGGAAATTTTTTTTCCATATTTCGGTCTACCCATAACTTTCATTACAAGTAACCTATAATATTTACCAACGTATGAAAGTAGCGGTGTGTCAAGCTACCACTTTTCCGAACACCTTCCTCGGACGTTTTTTGTGTCTACCGA
>CAYZZH010000010.1:0-35948 GCA_964483005.1 uncultured Candidatus Saccharibacteria bacterium
ATTCCTATTATATGGCAGCGTATGTCGCTGCCTGAGTTTATTTAAGTCATCCCAACCGAAGTGGAGGGATCCCGTCGAGTGCATGTCTAACGGGATCTTTCGACGGAGTTTATCCTGAGTGCAGTCGAAAGACTCAAGATGACATCCAGAAAATGCACGGGGGTCAGCTAGGCGAGGGGTTATTGTCGGTACCACATTGCACCTTGTGGGGTGTCGCGTAGGCCAATGCCCTGCTTGCTCAAGCTGTCACGCAGTGCGTCGGAGGTTGCCCAGTCTTTGGCTTGCCGGGCGGTTTCGCGGGCGGCAATGTGTGCTTTTTGTTCGTCAGAAATATCGGCGGACTCACCTAGCAGGCCGAGGGTGTTTTGTATAAACGCAAGCGTTGCGACCACGTCAGACTTGTGAGCTACCCCTCGCGAGAACTGGTCAAATATGGCGTCGACCTGGGCAAGTGCCTCGGGTGTACCAAGGTCGTTCCAGAGCGCCTCGTATAGTTGGCTCGTCAAGGCAATGTTTTCGGGGTGCGTGTCTGCGGGGAGCTGCCACGGTAGCGATGCAAAAGTTTGCCAGTGTGCTAAACGGTTTTGGGCTGCCGCGAGGTTTTCCCAGGTAAAGTTACCCTCGGTGCGGTAGTGTTTGCCCAACACAAAAAGCTTAAAGGCATCGAGCGTAAACCCGCGGTCAATTACGTCTTGCAGGGTGTACACGTTGCCCTTGCTTTTGGCCATTTTGCCGCTCTCAACCTTGAGGTGGTTGTTATGAACCCAAAACTGGCTAAACTGCCCGCCGGTGACTGCCTCGGTTTGGGCAATTTCGTTGGTGTGGTGCACGGGTATGTGGTCTATGCCGCCGGTGTGAATGTCGATGTGGTCGCCAAGAGTTTCGCGGGCAATCACCGAACATTCGAGGTGCCACCCGGGAAAGCCGATGCCCCAGGGGCTTTCCCATTCCATGTCTCGCTTTGTGTTGGTGGGCGAAAACTTCCAGACGGCAAAGTCGGTACTGTTGCGTTTGCCCGCCACGCTTACGCGCACACCGGCCTCTAGCCCGTCTATGTCGAGCCGGGCGAGCTTGCCGTAGTCAGACAGTTTGGCGGTGTCGAAGTACATACCGTCGCCCGGAATCTCGTACAGATAGCCTTTGTCGTCGAGGGTTTTGGCAAAAGCAATTTGCTGAGGAATCATGTCGGTGGCACACACAAGGTTGGTTGGCGGCAGCAGACGTAACTGGGCGGCTTCGTGCTGGGCGATCTCGCTGTATTTGGCGGCGACGTCCCAGGCAGTTACGCCTTCGGTGCGCGCGCCTCGCTCCATTTTGTCTTCACCGTTGTCGTCGTCGCTGGTGAGGTGGCCGACATCGGTGATGTTTTGGGTATGGACCACGGTGTAATCTTGGGCGCGCAGGGCACGAACCAAAACATCCCAGTAAATATACGGCAGCCAGTTGCCAATATGCGGCTGGCTATACACGGTCAGCCCGCAGGTGTACAGCCTTACTTTGCCTCCCTCGAGCGGCCGTAGTTCGTCCACCTCTCGTGTCAACGTGTTGTACAGTTTCATGCGAGGTCTCCGTGAGTTTGGTCGAGCAGATCGATCGCATAGCGGATGGCTTCTGTTTTGATATCGTTGTAACTGCGTCCATCGGTGACCTTACACCCGGCAGCGTAGGCATGTCCGCCGCCGCCCAAATGTTCGGCAAGCTTGGCGGCGATGGGGTAGCCGGTGTTGGCACGTAGCGCGGCAGTAACTCGGCCGTCGTCGTAGCTTTTGAGTACAATTGCGAGCGCGACACCGCGCGTTTGTAGCATGTCATTTTGAATAAGCGGTGCGGGGTTGTACAGCGGGCTGTATTCGTTAATATCTGGTTGCGGTACATGAACGATGGCAATTCGGCCGCTCGCAAAAAACTCTGTGTTGCGTATAAGTTCGCCCTTGTAGCGGTAGATTTTTTCGGGCATTTTGCTGTAGGCTCGGCGTAGTTCCTCGAGCTGAGGCCGGTTGGCACCTCGGTCGGTTAGCTCGGCCATAACGCGGTAGGTGCTGGCTTTGGTGAGGTCGTTGGTAAGCCCTTGGGTGTCTCCCAAAATGGAAGTCATTAGCTGTTCGCTTGCCGCACGAGAAATGGGCCAACCAAGTGAAATGCCCAGATGAAAAATCAGTTCCCCGGTGGAAGCGACCGTTTCGTCGACAAGCTGCAGCTCGGTAAAATCGAGCCGTTTTTCGACCGTTGCATGGTGATCAAGCACAATGCAGGGCTTGCTTTTAACCCACGCGAGCTGGCCTGAGCGCTCGAGTTTTTCGAGCAGGGTGTAGGTGCTGGCGTCGACAATAATGCTGAGGTCGAACTGACTCGGGAGGTTGTCTACCACCCGGTCCCAACCAGCGAGGTAGCGCAAGTACTCTGGCACGGCCACGCCGCAGTACAACACAACGTCTTTGCCAAGGTCACCGAGAATGTGTTCGAGTGCCAGTGCGCTCCCCAGGCTATCGGCATCTGGGTTATCGGCCTGCACGACGACGATTTTTTGAGCTTTTTGTACCGCCACACCAATCTGTTGTTGCATGACTCTATTGTACGTCGGGACAGTCTGATAACCAAACTAAAGACTCTGGCGGCCTTCGAGTGCGCGGCTAAGCGTAATGTGGTCGGCGTACTCGAGATCAACGCCCATGGGGAGTCCCCGAGCGAGGCGCGTGATTTTGACGGTACGGTGTTGCCCAATTTGCTGCTGTATGTACAGCGCAGTTGACTCACCCTCGACACTGGCGTTGGTGGCGAGAATAATCTCGGCTACCTTGTCTTCGTCGATCCGCTCGATAAGCTGGGCAATGTGGAGTTCGTCTGGGGTAATGCCGTCGATGGGCGAAATAAGCCCGCCCAGCACATGGTACGTGCCATGAAACGCCCCAGTTTTTTCCAGTGCTACAATGTCGAGCGGCTCGGCCACCACCGCCACGAGCGTTTTGTCGCGCTTGGGGTCGCTGTATAGGGGTGATACGGTTTGACCGGCATCAATTAGCGCGTACGTTTTGGGGCAATAGGCAACGCCACTGTGCAGGGCCGCCAGAGCTTCGGCAATCTGTTGGGACTTGCGTGGGTCGCGTCGCACCAAAAAATAGGCGTAGCGCTCGGCTGTACGCGTACCTACCCCCGGCAAGTTACCGAGCGCTTCGATGACCTGTTCGAGAGCAGCAGGCAAAATATTCATGCCAAGTCGTGGTGTGGCCTAGAGACCGAGGTCGCCGAGCATCCCCATAAATGGCTGCATTTTTTCGGCCGCGACCTTTTGACTTTCGGCAATAGCGTCTTTGACGGCGTCTTCGAGCCAGCGCTCGAGCTGCGCAATGTCGTCGAGGTCAACGGCAGCTGGGTCGATGTGAATTTTTTTGATCTTTTGCTCGCCCGTTATTTCGACACGCACGGCACCGTCGCCTTGTTCGATGGTGATGATCATTTTTTGCAACTCTTTTTGTAGTTTTTTGACTTGTAGTAGCATTTTGGCTTGGTCAAATCGGCTCATAGTGTGTACGAACGCAAGAGGGTTACCTCTGGCTGCTCACTCCTTGTTACTTTGTTAGCTTGTAATACATAGTATAGCAGATTATGGGCGATGCGTGGTGACTTCTGAATCATGAATCATGAATGTGATAGGGAGTGGCTGCTTAAGGGGCTTTTGCGTAGACGGCTTGGGTTTCGGGCGCTTTGGGCCAGACGACAAAGTAGGCACGGTAGTGGTACTGCACTGAAAACAGCACCAGTAGCGTAACGAGCCCAATGCCGGCATATCGGGCAATAGGATTGCGCGGAAACACGCTAAGCCACTGCTCGAGCAGGTGGTATATACCGCCAGCAATAACCAGGTATATGAGGGGGATAAGCAGGGCTATGGTGGCACTGCCACCAACGACCACCAGTAGCGAACCAACAACCAGCGCGCTCAGCGTAAAGTAATTGCTGCGTAAAATTGGTCGTTTGACCAGCAGCAGTAAGCCTATAACAAAAAGCACTGCTTCGGCGATGTTTAAGAGCGGTGCGCCATACAGCCAATACTCGGGCGACCAGTAGCCGCGGTAAATAATAGATGAGCCAAGGTGTACCATGTTTTCACCGATGGTTGCGAGTGAGGGAATGATAGTTGGTAGGCCGGCGAGCTCTCTAGCGAGCGACCGGTTGTGCCAAACTGCCCACACGAGTGGTGCGCTAAAGACTGCCGCTAGCCCAAAAAGTAAGCTGGCGTGGAGTTGTCCGAGACGCCGCATCATGCGCACAATCCGCTTGCGCAGTAAAAACACTTCGATGGCCATAAACCAAACCATGCCCGGTATGTACAAACAAACTGAAACGAGCGCGGTTACCAAAAACGCCACAAGTTTTTCATGCTTTGTGCGGCGATACAGCACAACGCTGCAGGTTAGCACGAGTGTCGCCATTTGCAGCAAAAGCGCGCCTCCGTACCGACCGCTATGCAAAAACCCGCTCGAGCAAATAAAAAGTACGGTGCTGAGTACGGCCACCCGTTTGGAGTACCAGTGCAGGGTCAACCAGTAAAACAGCACTGCCACCGGAAGTGCGAGCAGTGCTGAGGCAAGTCGGGTGACGAGCACGCTGTGGTGGCCGAGTTTGGCACCTGCCCAGACAAGCAGTTTGTGCGGGAGGTTCGTGGGGTCTTTGGCAATGGTGCGAAGGCTGTGGGATTGCTGGCTGCTTGTTACTTCGCCGAGCGCATACTGCCCGGTGCCGACGAGGGTGCTTAGGCCGCGAAACAGCAAAACGTAGGCGATTGCCGCCAGACAAAGCGCGATAATAATCTGTCGCCAGTACTGCTGCCAAAATGAACGGATGTTTTCCATAATTACTATGACAGTAGTATACCACTAAGAAACTAAAATTCGGTTTTTCGGGGGCAGCTGATCGCCGAGTCAAAACCAGTCAAGACTTTTGCGCTGTGTACCGCGGCGGATGGTTTTGTTTATGTGGGGTCTCGCTCCCACCGGGCGACCAGTTGCTAGTTTGACAACCGACCGAACCACCACATGTGCGAGGACTGTCCTTTCACAAAGTTGTGAAAGGACAGTCCTCGCACATGTGGTGCTAAGCGTCAAGCGGGAGCTTTCACAACGGCGAAGAGCGATTTCCCTGGCGGGCTACGAGCGGGGGTTATTCGTTAAAGGGGCTGGCGTGGGTGGTGTCGACCGAGCGAATGCGCTGTTTTTCGCGGTCAAAGTAGAGCTCGACGGCGCCGGTGGGGCCGTTACGATGTTTTTTGATAAGTACATCCATAAGGTTTTTGCGCTCGCTGTCTGGCTCGTAGTAGTCTTCGCGGTACAAAAACGCCACGACGTCGGCGTCTTGCTCTATAGAACCCGATTCGCGCAGGTCGGCCAGCTGCGGGATTTTGGGACTGCGGCTTTCGACCGAACGGCTGAGCTGACTGAGCGCAACGAGCGGCACGTTGAGCTCGCGGGCAATGCCTTTAAGCCCGCGTGAGATTTCAGAGATTTCCTGCACCCGGTTGCCTTCGGAGGCGTATTTGCCGCCGCCACTCATTAGCTGCAGGTAGTCAACAATAATAAGCCCCAGTTTTTGCGAGTGCGCTTCGCGCCGGGCTTTGGTGCGCAGGTCGCTCACGGTGATCCCCGGCGTGTCGTCTATATACAGCTTGGCTTCGGCCAGTGTGCCCATGGCTTCGCCGATTTGCTCAAAGTCGTGGTCGGTCAGTTTGCCGGTGCGTAGAGCCCAGGCATCGACGCCAGACTCCATAGCGAGCAGGCGGTCGACCAGCTGCTCTTTGCTCATTTCGAGGCTAAAAACGAGTACGGTTTCTTTGGCGATGGTGCTAATTTTGTGCGCTAGGTTTAGTACAAACGCAGTTTTACCCATGCTCGGCCGCGCTGCCAAAATAAACAGGTCAGATGGTTGCAGGCCGGCCAAAATGTTGTCGAGGTCGCGGTAGCCGGTGGGGACACCGCGCAGCTTATGTTTGTCTTTGTGTAGGTCGTCGAGGCGCTCGAAACTGTCGGCCAAAATCGATTCTATACTTACCACACTTTGTTTGACGTGCTGTTGGCTGACGGCAAACAACCGCGCTTCGGCTTCTTCGATAAGCTCTTTAAAGGCTTTTGACTCGTCGCGGCCAAGGTCGGCCATGTCGGCGCTGGCGGCAATTAGGCGCCGCCGCAGTGCTTTTTGGGCGACGATGTCGGCGTATTGCTCGACGTGGGCGGCAGTGGGCACAAAGTTGGTTAGCTCGCTCAGGTAGGCTGCACCACCGACCATGTCGAGAAAGCCGGTGCCTTTTAGTTGGTCGGCTAGGGTTAGCACATCGATAGCCGAGCGTTTTTCGTACAGGGCGAGGGTTGCTTCGTAAATGCGGGCGTGGCGTTTGTCGTAAAAGTCGTCGGGCGTAATTTGGTCGGCTATTTTGATAATGGCGTCGGTGTCAATTAGCAGCGCGCCAAGCAAACTGGCTTCGGCTTCGATGTTTTGGGGTGTGGTGGTGGGTGGGGGTTGTGTCATGATGGTTGCTGTTGGTGGCTGTAGCGTAGCTCAATCATAGCAGCTCGGCACTACCAAAGATATTGCTTATGGCGGCAAGTTGGTCGGGTTGGCTGGTATGTGTTGGGGCTGGCGTGCCTTTATCGACCACACGGCACTGCACGCGGGTTGGCTTGCCGCGCACCGCTTCTACCACGGCAGTGAGAGCGGCGTGGTTGCGCGGCTCTTGCAGGCGCTTTTGGTGAAAGCTAAACTTGAGCGCCAGGGTAAGTGTGTCGTCGCGAAGCTGCGCCTCGGCCATGCGTGCAATACCGTACAGCGTGTTGTGCGTGCGTTTGAGCTGCGCAAGCGTTTGCTGCCACAGGTCGTCAAACGACTGGTCGGTTGGTGGCTGTGGGTCGGGCGTGGAACTGGGGGTGTCGGCTGCGGGGCTTGGTTCGGTGGCAGGGGCCGTAGCTGCTGGTACCTTGGTTTTGCTCGGTGTCGCTTTTGGCGGTGTTGTAGTGACCGGGTCGTCTGGCGCCACCGGCTCATGAGAAGCACTTGCCGTGGTTGTAGGGCTCAGCGGCTTGGCGGCGGTAGCGACTGGTGGCTGGGGGTTTGAGTGATGCGCCGGTGCCGCCGTAGCGGTAGCGCTGGTTGGCTGAGCGGCCGCACCGGCACTGCGAGCCGTTTCAAGCAACACAAGTTCGAGCAGCGCACCAGGGTTGTGAGCGGCGGGTACGTCAAGAAGCTGCCGCAGTAATCCAAGTGTGTCAAACCCGGCAGTGTCGTTTGGTGCATCGACAAGATGATTGCGCAAAAGACTGCCGAGCTGCAGCGCAATAACGGCCGGTTCGTACCCCTGGTCGAGCATGGCTGTGTACGCCTGGTGAACGGTCGCAGAATCGCCGTTTGCGACTGCCTGATACATTTGCGCAATGGTTGCCTGGGGGGCTCTGCCGAGCAGCGTTTCGATGTGCTCGAGCGTAATGTGCGTGTCAATGCTACTCGCCTGGTCGAGCAAGCTTATGCTGTCGCGAAAACTGCCGCCGCCGTGCTCGGCGATGAGCGTGAGAGCCGCTGGGTCAATGGTAATGTTTTCTTGCTGGGCAAGTGAGGCAAGATGCGCCGTTACGATTTCGAGGGGCACGGGCCGAAAACTATAGCGCTGCGTGCGACTAATGATGGTGGCTGGCAGTTTGTGCGACTCGGTTGTTGCTAGCACAAACACCACGTGAGCGGGCGGTTCCTCGAGTGTTTTTAGCAGCGCGTTAAAGGCGGCCTTACTTAGCATGTGCACTTCGTCGATAATAAAAACTTTGTAGGGGGCGCTGGTTGGTGCGGCCATAATTTTGGTGCGCAGGTCTCGGACGTCTTCGACGCTGTTGTTACTGGCGGCATCTATTTCGATAATGTCAAAGTGTGGTTCCTCGCTGTAGCCGAGGCCGTTAATCTCGTGCGCCAAAATACGCGCCACCGAGGTTTTGCCAACGCCGCGCGGACCAGTCAGTAGATAGGCGTGAGCAATCTTGCCCTGAGCCAGCGCATTGGCCAGCGTCTGCGTCACATGGTCTTGACCCACTACTTCAGCAAGCGACCGCGACCGGTATTTTCTATACAGTGCTTTCCCCATTACCCTGTATTATAGAATGATACCCGACGAATGGTGAATGTAGTTATTACAATTACCATGTCCCTATCGACACACGGCACCTACATGAGGATAGTTTTTAGTGCGGACTAGACGAATGCCCGCTCGGGTGGTGGCTGTAGGGTTGGCGATCGCGGTATGTATGCGGCTCTTTTTGTCGTACAAATGCCAGTTGACCGTTGTTTTTTGGGGTAGATATACGGTTACAAAACGGTAATAACCATGCCGACGACCCCAAGAGCTATTGCGGTCCACAGCATGGCGCCATCGTCACGCTCGCGTAAAATGTAGTGCGCGGCGATGGCCAGTACTGGTAGTGCAAATGCTTTTAGAGCAGTCACGAGCGAAATGTTATCGGCAGCCTGAATTGCGTAGATATAGCTAAAGCCAACCCCGGCACTCAACAGTCCAAGCACGGTTGCTTGCTGTACAATGGGGCGCGTGAGTGTTCGCAGTGTTTTAGGGGTAAGCTGCGGGGCTGCCAGCACGCCAAGCCCTAAGGTTTGCGCTCCAAACCCATACACAAAGTACGCGCCAATGTCCATGTACTGCAACGCAGCTTTTTCGGTGACAAGCCCCACCCCCATAGCAAGGGTTGAAATAAGCGCTAGCGTAAGACCAGTTCTTAGGTGGGGGATTGGTTTTTTGCTCTGACGATGTGCGCGCATGGGTGCCCAAATAGCGAGCAGGGCCGAAACAAAAATAAGCAGCGCGCCGCCAATCTGCATTAGCGAAAGTTTTTCGCTTAGCAGCAGCCAGCCCAGCACAATAATAACAATTGAGCTCATCTGAAAAACTGTCTGAAAATGTGCAGCAGGCAAATATTTGAGCGCGTGGAACGAAAGCCAGTTAAACACCCCAATCAAGCTTCCCTGCACCACTAGCAAAAACACCAGCCACCCACTCCACTGTACCTGGTGATCGAGCAGGACTAGACCGGCCAGTACACTCACGGGCATTAGCCCAAAAAGATAGGCAATAAAGGGTGGAAGTACGGCCGGGACGTGACTTGACTGGGCCAGTGTGCGTTTCAGCAGCGTTTGGGCAACCATAAAGCCGTAAAAAAAGATGAGTGCTACAAACCACACGGTTTTGTTCCTTGCAATGGCGTGTTATGGAGAGAATATATAGTAAGCGGCCAACTGCCTACAAAGCGGCTTCTAGGGCGGCCCACTCGGCGGCCACGTCTTCTTCGGGTACGTTAACGCTTACTTGGTCGCCAGGCTTCGCTTTAAAGTAGGTGACGCTGGCAAGCAGTACGCGGTAATCTTTGGTGCCGACACTCACAAAGTAGTGGCCCCCCTCGAGCTTTAGCTGTCCCACGACTTGCTTGCGTGGGATAGGACCGATTTGTTTGTACAAAAATGCGCCGTCATCGGCAATGGTAAGTTTGAGTATGTCGCCCTGTACCAGCTTTGACTTGCTGGCGTAGTTGGCGGGTACTGGGTAGGTTTTGCCGTCGCTGCCAACCATGTTTTGTCCGTCAAAGACGCCTTCGATAATTTTGCCCAAAATTTCTTCGGTGTTTTTTGGCTGAATGGTAACGTCGTCGCCCACAAGACTAACCAGTAGCTCGTTGGCAGCCGCAAGGTTGGTTTCGGCCTCTTGTATAAGTGCACGAAGGCGTTTGATCTGTTTTTCGGGTAAATCGGCCATACTATGTACTTTCTATTTCTTCTATTTTCCTATTTCTCACACTTCCTGACACCTTTTGATAACCTTAACTTAACCCTAGCATATTGCCGAAAACAAGTCAAAAAAACAGCCAAAAACACCCCCTACCCCTTAAAATCTGTGGAAAAAAGTAAAAGGCTAGACTAACCCACCTACACGTTACACCCCATCATCTTCTCAGCCCCCCCGTGTCGCAGTACTCGCCAAGCTCTATCGGGAACTGGCGGTGCGGTTTAGTCATGCGTGGTTTGAACGGTCAACTAACAACGGTCAACGAGCAACAAACTATGCAACAGTCAACTATGTAACAGTCTTATCTCGGGTGCGTTGAAAGTTGCTGTGTTGGCTGTTTGTTGTTTGTTGACCGTGGTATAGTTGAAGCGTTTCCCCAGTGGCAGGACCCCAGTCAAACTGAGGTCAGGCTTTTCGGGTGAGCCAGGGTTAGGCCTAGTACGCACCTATGTGTGTGCAGCCTAACCCTTTACCGTGCTAGCTGTCGAGAGGACTAGACGAGCTCGACAGTTGCGCCGGCTTCTTCGAGTGCTTTTTTAGCGGCTTCGGCGTCTTCTTTTTTGGCTTTTTCGAGCACAACTTTTGGTGCACCGTCGACGATTGCTTTGGCTTCACCCAGACCGAGGCCGGTTAGCTCTTTAACTGCCTTAATAACGGCAACTTTTTGCGCGCCGGCGTCTTTGAGGTTGACGTCGTATTCGGCTTTTTCGTCGGCAGCAGCGGCACCAGCGTCTGCGGCGGGACCAGCAGCAACGGCGACTGCGGCAGCCGCTGGTTCAATCCCGTACTCGTCTTTAAGCACGTTTTTAAGCTCGTTGACTTCGAGTACTGTTAGTTTGGTGAGCTCTTCTGCGAGTTTTTTTACATCTGCCATTTGAAATCTCCTTTGTAATACTAGTTTGTAGTGAATAGTTTTTAGTTTGTAGTGGTGAAAGTCGCAGGAAATGTTTGTTTCCTAAAAACTAACCACTAAAAACTATAAACTGAAGCGGCTAAGCTGTTGCTTTGTCGCGCACACCATCGAGCAGCGCGTGCAGGTTGCCCGAAAGTGCGTTGGTAACGTCGTTGACCGGTGAAAGCAGGGTTGCAACCACCTGGGCAATAAGCTGGTCTTTGCCTGGCAAATCGGCCAGTGTCTGAACCGCGCTTGCGTCCATGTAGGTGCCGTCTGCACTGTAGGCGCCTACAAACTCAAGCGTTGGGTTTGCCTTGGCAAACGCTTTCAGCGCCTGGGCTGGGGCAACTTCGTCTTCGCTGTTAAAGGCGTAGAGCAACATGCCGGTGAGGTCAGCGGTCGGTGCGTTTTTTAGTGTGTCGTGCCCAGCGAGCGCCTTAATAACGAGCCGGTTTTTGACCACTTTAACTTTGGTGCCGTTGTCTCGTGCGTCGCGACGTAGTTGTTGCAGCGCCTTGACTGTCGTGCCCTGATATTTTGCGACTACGGTCATTTTGGCCGAGCTAAGCAGGCGTGCGACCTCGCTCACAACATCGTCTTTTTGTGATTTACTGAGTGCCATTCTTGCTCCTTACGAGTGAATGATAAATAATGAATGAAGCATGATGAAAGTCTCAATCGACCAATGAGTTTCACAAGACTTCTCCTCTAAAGTCTTGACTGTGCCACTGTATTTGCAGCGAGCGACAGCGAGGACTTTAGGGGTGGGGACCGGTCCGCCAGACTTGTTTTGGTGGCCGGGCGGGAGGGCGAGCCCTCCCTCTTTTGTTACATAAAGAAGGCGCTTTTTGTTACCAAAAAACGCCTTTGCAAAACGAAATACACATTTCGTCGCCTCGGTGACACATTAAGAGGCCCGAGCCCCAGTCACTGTCTCTGGTAACAGAGGTAGTATAGCAGAGGCCAGCCTTAAGAGTCAAGGCTGACTGATTGACCAACCCATGGCTACTTTTTACCAAGTTATTCCGACCCTCGTATCAAGTACAGGACAGGCTCCGTGGAGGAATCTTCTACATATCAAGAAGATGTTTCGACAGTGTTTACCCTCGTATATTAAACCCAGTACCCCAATCTGTTGAACAGGGGTACAATACGTATGGCACGGGAGTCCACCTAGTTATCTCGTAAGTAACGGTCAACATCAAAACTCTTTGGTCCAAAATCCTTTGGCTTAGCCATAATATATAATTCCTACCTCGCTTTAGATGTAATAAAAACTCTCGGTTGAAGCCGAGAGTTTTGGGGCTGTGCGGAGAGGAACTAGCGGTTCCTGGCTTCAACCTTGCTGAAGCACAGCCGTTCTAGGCCGAGTAGGAGCTGTAGTGCTTGCAGCGTTTGTTTCATAATCTCACTAGTGTACCTTGCCCTGCCCACTCAGTCAACCCCTGCAAAACTTTTACGCATTTTTGGCAGTTGTGGCTGCACGAAGCATGTGGACGCGCACGTCTGGGGTGTAGGTGCCTGTTGGGGTAAGGCGTTGGCTGGGTTCGGTTTGCACCGTTTCGAATCCCAGTTTTTGGTAAATGTGCAGCGCGCCGGCGTTGCTTTGCCAGCACTCAAACCAAACAGGCTCGCTCGAAAAATTGGCGCTGGTATGCTCGAGTGCGACCGCCAAAAAGGGTGTCGCCAGGCCAAGCCCCTGAAACGTCTCGCTGAGGCGAATCCCACCAGTTAGCTTCCCTGCTGGCACATGCGACGACGTGCCGGGACCCATCCAGGCAATGCCCGCCAGCGCACCGGTAGTGGTTTGTTTGAGCAAAAAAACCAAGCGTTGTTTGGTGAGCCACTGCGCTATGGTAGGCTCGTCTTTAAAGCGTTCGGTGCAGTCTTTTGGGCAGTATTTACGTACCGAGCTCTGGACAGATAGGGCTTGCAACGAAGCGGTGTCGGCGCGCGTCAGCCCTAGCTGAACACGAAACCCCTTTTCTTGCATGCGCTCGAGCGCCTCGCGGATAGTGCCATCGGCTTCGTCTGGCACTAAAAACACAGCGTGGGGTGCAAACGTAGTGGGAAACGGTTTCATGAAACGAGCCTTTCTATGTGCTGTGCCATTTCTGTGGCCAGGGTTTCGGCGCTGGGTGCCTCTACCATTACACGGGCGAGCGGTTCGGTGCCACTGGGGCGCACCAGTACACGGCCCGCGCTGCCCAACTCGGCTGTTTTTGTCTGGATGTAGGCTGTGACCTCTGGAGCGTTTAGCTTCGTTTTGTCTTGTATGACAAAATTGACCAGCGCTTGCGGCAGCATCGTCACGTCGTCGCGCCACTCGCCCAGGGTTTTGCCAGAGGCAGTCACCGCGTGTAGCACCTGTACGGCTGCCAGTAGCCCGTCCCCGGTGGTAGCCAGTTCTGGCAATATAATGTGACCGGACTGTTCGCCGCCCAGTTTGTGTCCGGTTGCCAGCAGCCGTTCCAGCACGTAGCGGTCACCGACGGCGGTTCGTTCCATAGTGACACCGCGCGCATGCAGGGCATGTTCGGTGCCCAGGTTCGACATAACCGTCGCCACTACGTGGCTGTAGCCGTTTGCAACAGCCAACAGGTACAGCAGGTAGTCGCCGTTGCACTCGCGGCCCAGGGCGTCGACCATTATGAGCCGGTCGGCATCGCCATCGACCGCCACGCCACAGTCACAGTCGTTTACTCGCACTACTCGTTGCAACTCGGCGGTGTCGGTTGCACCGCACCGTACATTTATGTTGCGTCCATCTGGCTCGTTACCCAGGGGTACAACGGTGGCGCCGAGTCGCTCAAACACGCGCTGGCCAAGGCCGCTGGCGGCGCCGTGTGCCGTGTCGACGGCAATACGGTAGCCGCGTAGGTTGAGACCACCGGCCGAAGCGACTAGAAAATCTTCGTATTGTTTGGTGAGCAGAGCCGTGTTTTTGGGGGTGGCTTTTGACTCGGTGTCGCCAGGACTAGCGCGATCTGGTACACCAGCCTCTATGTCGTGGTTCAGCCGCTCTTCGGCGTCGTCGGGCAGTTTGCTCCCGCTGGCGCTAAACACCTTGACGCCATTAAACTCGTAGGGGTTATGACTAGCGGTTATCATAACTCCGGCGACGAACTCGTCGTGCTGGGCAGTTATGTACGCCAAGCCGGGCGTGGGAATAACGCCCACAAACACGACCTCAACATCGACGCCCTGCAAGCCCTGTGTGAGCATTGCCACCAGGTGCTCAGAAGACTCGCGCGTGTCGCAGCCCACGACAATCTGCTCGCCAGGCTGTGCCAACTGCGTGCCCACCGCCCGGCCTATCGCTTCGACGCCCGCGTCATCTAGCGGGTACTGACCTGCCAAGCCTCGTACGCCGTCTGTGCCAAATAGTGCTCTACTCATGGGTGCTCCTTTCAGTTGCAGAATAATGAATCATGCATTTTGAATCATGTACAAAAAACTTCAAGTGGTGACTCTTCATGATTCTTGATTCAGTATTCATGATTCAGTAATTCTCCAGGGTCGAAGTGTCACCCACCGGTTGTCCAAGCTCTTGAGCCTTCAGCACGCGTCGCATAATTTTGCCCGACCGCGTTTTGGGCAGCCGTTCGATAAAACTAATCTCGCGCGGGTAGGCGTGGCCGCTCAAGTGGTGTTTGACGTGCTGCTGCAAGGTCTGTTTCGTGGCTTCGTCGCTCGCTACGCCTTCTTTCAGTACCACAAAAGCCTTAATAATTTCTCCGCGCACCTCGTCTGGTTTGCCTATCACCCCGGCTTCGATTACGCTGGGGTGTTCTACCAGCGCACTTTCGACCTCAAATGGGCCGATCCGCTCACCAGCGGTGTTAATAACGTCGTCGGTGCGCCCCACAAACCAGAAGTACCCGTCGCTATCCCGGACGGCCGCGTCCCCCGACACATACCAATCACCGGTGAAGTAAGATCGAAATTTTGTTTGGTTGCCCCACACTGCCTGCATAAGCGACGAAACGGTAGTGGCTTTGAGTGCCAAGTTGCCTTGCTCGCCGTCTGGGAGCTCGTTACCCCTGTCGTCGATAATGGCTGCCTGTATGCCCGGTAGTGGTTTGCCCATAGAGCCGGGCTTAACCTCGAGACACGGCAGGTTGGTAATACATATGGCGCCGAGCTCTGTCTGCCACCAGGTGTCGTGAAACGGTAGGCCAAAGACCTCCATACCCCAGCTGATAGCCTCAGGGTTTAGCGGCTCGCCGACGCTCGCAAGGTGGCGTAGTGACGATACGTCGTACGCGTTTGGCTGGACAGCGGCGCCCATAAGCATGCGTATGGCGGTGGGTGCCGAGTACCAAATGGTAACTTTTTGATCTTGCAGCACGCGGTACCAGTCATCTGGGCTAAAGCGGCCCTCGTATTGCACGCTGGTGCCACCCAGTCCCCACACGCCAAGCACACCATACACCACACCGGTGACCCAACCGAGGTCGGCCGTACACCAGTACACATCACTATCGTGCAGGTCGAGCACGTCGCGGGTCGTTACCATAGCCTGCAAGATGTCGTAGTGGGCATGCACAATACCTTTGGGCTTGCCGGTTGTACCAGAGGTGTAGAGCATGTAGGCGTAGTCGTCCTTTTTCATAGGCACACAGTCAAATTCCTCGCTGGCCGATGCCATTTCCTGTGGGTACGAGAGGGTTATGTATGACCGGCCACCGTGTCTTTTCCGACTGTCATCTTGAGCGAAGTCGAAAGATCCCGCCATATTCGCGACAAACGGGGTCCCTCCACTTCGGTCGGGATGACAACGGAGCGGAAAAGACGCGGTGGCCGCTCTGGTCGTTTCAGTCGTTTCCAAATCGGTTACGATAACGGTGGTGAGCTGGGGGAGTTTGTCGCAAATGCGCTCAATGCGTGGGTACAGCTCGCTGTTTGTCACGACCACTCTGGCGCCACTGTCGCTCAGGCGGTCAAGCAGCGCGTCTTCTTGAAAAGCAGCAAACATGGTGCCCGCAACGGCGCCGACCTTGAGTGTGCCGAGAAACGCTACGTAGCGCTCTGGCACCGTCGGGAGAAACACAAAAACGCGGTCGCCTTTTTTAACCGCGTGCTTTGTCAGAACATTGGCAAATTTGTTTGTTAGTTTTGCAAGGTCGCCGTAGCTATAGTACTCGGCGTGATGGTCGGCTCGCACAAAAATAAGGGCGGTTTTATCGCGCTTTTTACTGGCCGCGTGCTGGTCGACACAGTTGTAGGCTATGTTTAGCTGTTCGTCGTCAAACATGGTGACGAGTTCTGTAGCGGCCGTGTCCCACGAAAAGGTTTTTTGCCCCATTTCGTAGTTTTCCAGATGCGGTTTCACCTGGGATGTAGCATGGTCTTGTATGGTCTGTTTCACCACAGGCGCTCCTTAGTTGTCATCTTGAGCCCTTCGACTTCGCTCAGGATAAACTCCGTCGAAAGATCTTGTTTGCCGCATATCTAACGGGATCCCTCCGCTTTGGTCGGGGTGACAGGGGGTATGTGTTGGGCTGAGGTGGTTTCTGCCTTCATATCGCTATGCCTTATTTCACTGTCACTTTCACAAATTTTTCTACGAGTAGGCGGATGTCGTCTTCGGTGTGGGCGGCGCTAATCTGCACGCGTATGCGAGCTTTGCCTTTGGGTACGACCGGAAAGCTAAAGCCAACCACATAAATACCCTCGTCAAACAGTGCGCGGGCCGTGTCGACGGCCTGCTTTTCTTCGGCAAACATAATTGGTGTAATTGGGTGCTCGCCGCCGGCCACGTTGAAGCCCGCTTCACTCATAAGCGAGCGGAACAATGTGGTGTTGTCTTTTAGTTTTTTGACCAGTTCTGGGTGCTGCTGTATGTAGTCGAGTGTGTACAGCGACGCGCCGCAGGTGCCGACTTCCATGGCGTTGCTAAAGAGGTAGTTGCGCGAGCGCTGGCGCAGGTATTCCACAACTTCTTTGTGGCTGGCGGTAAAGGCCCCGCCAGCGCCGCCCAGGGCTTTGCCGTAGGTGCCGGTGAGGAAATCTACGCGACCTTCGGTGCCGGTAAACTCGGGTGTGCCGCGGCCAGTGGCGCCAAGCACGCCGGTGGCGTGGGCGTCGTCTACCATGACCAGCGCACCGTACTTGTCGGCTAGGTCGCAGATGTCCTTCAGCGGGGCAATGTGACCGTCCATGCTGAAAACACCGTCGGTGGCAATGACTTTGAGCCGCCTGTCCTGCACGCTTTCGAGCTTGGCTTCTAGGTCGGCCATGTCCATGTGGGCGTAAATGAGGCGCTCGCTCTTGGTCAGACGGACGGCGTCGATAATGCTGGCGTGGTTCAGCTCGTCGCTAATAATAGCGTCTTCCGGCCCAAAAAAGGTCTGAAACAGGCCACAGTTTGCCATAAAACACGACGAATACAAAATGGCGTCATCGAAACCGAGGAACTGTGCGGTAGCTGCCTCGAGCTCTTTGTGTATGCCTTGTGTACCGCATATAAACCGCACACTGGCCTGGCCGAAACCCCATTTGGCCAGCGCAGCGTCTGAAGCTTCGCGTATGCCTTCTGTGCCTGAAAAACCAAGGTAATTGTTTGCGCAAAAGTTAAGGACTTGGCGGCCGTCCACCGTGATTTCCCGGCCTTGTGGCGACATAATCACCCGTTCTTCTTTCCAGAGCGATTGATCTTTTATGCTTTGGAGTTCGGTTTCGAGAATTGGTTTGAGCGCTGTGTACATAGGTGTTCCTTTCTAAATTAGCCTATATCCTGTCACGTGTCACCAAACATTACCCTGTCACGTGTCACGATTGCTGCGGGATTCATGGCTCATGGGTAATAGCCAATGTTTCGTGACAGGGTAATGGTGACAGGATAATCTTTTCATTAGGCTTGCATGGTAAAGATGAGTTTAGGGTGCTGGTTCATGTTTTGTTCGAACACGGCCGGGTCAAATTGGCTCAGGCTTAGTACTGTATCACGCCCGCCGTTTAAGATGACGTCCCACACCTTGTCTTGTATGCCGTTGCTTTTTTGCGAAAGCATGCGTTGTGACATTTGCCAGGTGCGAAAAATCTCGCGACCAATAATGCAGTGCAGGGTTAGGCCAGCGACGATCAGCCGCGGGAAGTGCGGGATTACGAGGTCCCCGTCTTTGACCCCAAACAGCACAATGTGACCGCCCCGCCGGGTGCTGTCGATGGCGTTGTTGATGCTGCTGGCGGGCCCGGCCATTTCCATGCTTACGTCGACACCTTTGCCGTAGGTGAGTTCGCGAATCCGTTCGACGACGTTTGGGTCGTGCTGCCAAGAGTTGGCCTTGTCGCTTGGTTCGATTACGATGGTTTCGTCGGCGCCTAGACGTTTGGCTAGCGCGAGGTTTTCGGCGTTAATGTCGACGGCAATCACCTTGGCCGCGCCGTATTTTTGGGCAATCAGCACACTAAACAGGCCGATGGGCCCGGCGCCAAAAATAGCCACGCGCTGACCGCGCACATCCACTTTGTTAAGCGCATGAATGGCGTTGCCAAACGGGTCCATAATGGCGGCGACTTCGGGGCGAATGCGAGTGGGGTCGATGGCCCAGAGGTTTTTGGCGGGGAGTTTGACGTACTGGGCAAATATGCCGTCTATGCTTATGCCTAAAATGGCTTCGTTCATGCAGACATTGGCCTCGCCTATTCGACACTGGTAGCATTTGCCACACGTCACATGGCTATCGCCCGAAACCAGGCTGCCAACCTCTATTTTGGCCACGTTTTTGGGGTCGGGGTCCCAGTATAGCGAGTTGACTTTTGAACCAGCCTCGACAACTTCGCCGACAAACTCGTGCCCGACGACGCGCTGAGTTTTGCCGTCGCGCTCGAGAGCCGCCAAAAACTGGTCTTTAAACGCGGCGCGGTGCCACAAACCTCGATCGCTGCCACACACTCCGGCGTACTGTACTTTGACAATAACGGCACTGGCATCGTCTGGGTTGTGCGCTTCGTCGAGCGTGGGCATAGGCAGCTCTGCCAGCGTAAACCCGCGCGAGTCTTGCCACGGCACTTGCGACGTATCAATCACTAAACCTTTCATGGCCCTCCTTTGCTTGTTTCTCTTAGTCTAGTTGATAGCGTCTATAGTAGCAAACTAAACCCCTCTAGGAGAGTAAGCCTGGCGTCAAAAAAATGCTACCATCTAAGCTGTGAGCCAACGAAACCGTTACTTTAAAGCAACTCTACCGGACACCGGCATGTTACGGGATTTATGTAGCAAATCAGAGCACTGTGATACAGTACAGGTGCTGAAATGAGTTCAGCATGGCAGATACCGTTTTAGATTATTCATTTAAGTCAACAGTAACGGTACTATGATGGAACTGGGGTTACTTAATGCGCAGGTTTAGAATGATGTCTTTGCGCATATAGTTCTCCGCACCGTAAATATGCTGATGACGTCATTTTTCCAAGCTCCTTTAAAGCATGTGAGTATATAGCACTAGCATCTTCACAATTCCGTACAGCACCGCATTGATCGAATATTACAGCCTCCTGCAAATAAGCGTAGTAAGCACCGCACACCATCTCAATTACTCTCACAGCATCAGGGGTGTCGAATATGTGACTGCCCGCTGGTTGTTTCTGGTCGTGATAAAGTGTTTCGCTGGTAGCCGTCATAAACGCTAGCTTACCTGATTAAACCCATGTGTCAAGGGCAAACTCTCAAACCTATGTACAAAAGAGCGTAAGAGCAGTGGAGTTTGCGCGGGTGTGGGCAAAGCCGGTGCGAGTCAGGGCTGTTTCGAGTGCGCGACGGTCGTTGGTCTGAAAGCCTATTAACACTCGGCCGATGTCACTGGCGGCAGAACGGTAGTGAAATAGCGAAATGTTCCACGTGCTGCCGACGGTGTGCAAAAACTCGGCCAGAGCACCGGGCCGCTCGGGGAATTCCACGTGGTACAGCTGTTCGACCTCTGCGGGCCGGGGACCGCCCACCAGGTGACGCACGTGTTCTTTGGCAATGTCGTCACCCGAAAGATCGACGTGCCGAAACCCGGTTTTGGTCATGTGCGCGAGCAAGCTGGCTTTGTCGCGGCTGTCGGTAACCGATATACCGGCTAGCACATGGGCGGAGGTGTGGTCACGAAACCGGTACGAAAACTCGGTAATGCTGCGTTTGCCGACAACGGCGTCGCAAAATTCCAGAAACGCGCCGGGTCGTTCGGGTAGCTCTACGCTCACCAGCGCTTCTTTGCCAGAGCCTATCAGGGTACGTTCGGCGATGTGCTGCAGCCGTTCAAAACTCACATTTGCACCAGAACATAGGGCAACCGCATGAGCGTTTTTTGGCAGGTGATAGGCCAGCAGTCCGGCCAAACCGAGTGCGCCAGAAGGCTCGACAATACTGCGAGTTGCCTCAAACGTGTCTTTTATGGCGGCGCACATTTGGTCGGTAGTAACGGTAACGCAGTCGTCTAGCAGTCGCTGTGCGGCGGCAAAAGTGTGCTCGCCAACCTGCTTTACCGCCACGCCATCGGCAAATATACCGACGTGTTTCAGCGTTACTCGCTCGCCTTTCGTAAGACTTTTGCCCATAGCGGCACTGTCGACCGGCTCTACGCCTATCACGCGCACATCTGGTCGCATCGCTTTCACGTAGTGGGCAATCCCGGCAACGAGCCCACCGCCGCCCACTGGCACAAAAATGTGCGTGACGTCTGGTAGTTGTTCGAGTATTTCGCGGCCAATCGTGCCTTGCCCGGCGATAACGAGTGGGTCGTCAAACGGGTGAATAAAAACTCGCTGGGTTTGCTCGGTAAGTCGGGCGCATTCCTCGGCCGCCTCGCTATAATTATCGCCCGTAAGCAGTACTTCGGCGCCGTAGCTTTTGACGGCGTCTACTTTTATACTCGGTGTGGTACGCGGCATAACGATAAGCGCAGAGACACCGAGTTTTTGGGCAGCCAGCGCCACGCCTTGGGCATGGTTTCCAGCACTGGCAGCAATAACGCCGCGCTGTTTTTCGGCCTTGCTGAGACGGCACATTTTGTTGTACGCGCCCCGTAGTTTAAAACTGTGGACAGGCTGCAAGTCCTCCCGCTTGAGGTACACGTGAAGGCCATGTTTTTGGCTGAGCTTCTCGGCTTTTGCTAGCGGCGATTTCACCGCCACGTCGTACACCCGAGAGGTCAGCACCTCCCGCACAGAGTCGTTTATAATCGTAGGGCTCACGTGCTGCACTCCCGTAGGAGCGCCACAGCTTCTACCTCGACCAACAGCGGGTGGTCAGCCACGCGCGGCAGTTCTGCCACGGCCACACAGGTGCGCGCCGGTGCGTTGGACACTGCTGCAAATAGTTCGCCGTACACTTCGTTCATTGCAGCGTAGTGGTTCATATCGGTCAAAAACACCGTTGTTTTTACGACCAAGTCGAGTCCGCTGCCAGCTTCGACGAGCACCGCACCAAGGTTTTCTAGCGCCTGTTTTACCTGGTGTCGTATGTCTGGCTCGGCCTTCCCCCGTACCGCCCCAATCTGCCCAGCCGTATACACAACCCCTTGCGCAACCCGATACGGACTGTACGGACCGTATGTTTTCATAGCTGTACATCTCCCAACGCCACAGCCCCGGTCGCACGAGCTGCATTACCTGGAAACGCTACATATCGATCACTCTCTGGCAAATATCTCCAGTCTGATATCACAACACCAAGAACTACTCTCTCGCCGTCCGTTGGATTTATATTATCGCGTGGTACTACGCGCCTACCAAGCATTTCCATAATTCATTATTCCTCATTCATCATTCATTACTAGTAAAAAAGGCTTCGGTTGAAGCCATGTGGTTGCTGGACTGTGCTCGCGAGTTACGTTCTCGAGGCTTCAACCATGCTGAAGCACAGCCCTTTACGGCCGAGAATAATAAGCACACTTCGCATAGTTGATATCATGTAGAAATACTACTGGCAGAAGCCACGCATGTCAATCATTTTGTACTTTCGTGCAAAAGCGGGTGCGTTTCTTGCACTAGCGAACTAGCCAGCAGTCTGACCGCGTTTGTGGGGGTAAGCGTTTTTACGTGAGGATAGTCGAGCACACTACTCCAGCGTTGTTTGTGGCCAAGGAGCGTGGTGTACTGGGCTTCGGTGGTATAGCCGCGGGCTTGCAAGGCGCTGTGCAGAGCGAGACTTTGGTCAAAAATGGCGTCGTAGTCATCGCTCAGCCCGGCCGCTTCCACTTCTGGCGGCATGTCGTAGCCGTAGCGGGGTGTTAGTGTTTGCAAGCGCACATGCGTTAGCACGTTTTGTGGCAGCTCGGTCACAATCGAAAAGGCGGTCAAAAAGTCTAGCTCATAGCGGGCCGAGGCCAACGCTTTGCCATTTGGATAGGTCTGCAGATACGCCCGAAAAAGTTGCGATTTTAGCTCATATGGCCATGTCTCCACTGTAGATTTCACTTCGTGCAAGGGGAGGTCGAGTGTTTCGTACAGCATGGCTGGTAGCAGGTCAAGCTCGTTTCGCGGCCAGGCCGCAACCAGCCGCACGGGTTCAGAACGAGCGCCAAATGGGTTTGGTAAGGTTTGGAGGGCGGCGTCACTCAGCGCAATGGCTTCTTGTTTTGCCAGCAGGTCACGCGCCTGGTCGTACGCACACGCTACCGGCAAAAGCGGTTTGAGTACTCGCAGTGCCTGGGTATAGGCGCTAGTGTTGTCGGTGTACTGGGGGTCGTTACCGTGCAGGGAGGCAGCGAGTTTTTTGGTGAGAGCACGGCGCGCGCTCACCATGCGGTCGATACCGTCGGCATAGTCACACTGAAGATCATCGGGAAGTAACGGGGGCGTGTGGTAGGTGACCGTGGACTCAACGGCCGCAACCTGCTGTTTGGCTTGCAGTGCCTGGGCTGCGGAACTTTTGGCGAGTAGATCGGCCACTGGCGTTGGGTCGGCAGATGGTGTGTCCGACACGCCAACAAAGCTTGCAACGTGCTCCCAAACCTGTGTAAACGTTTCGTCTGGGCGACCATTTGCATACACAACCGGTATGTTTCGCTGCCGTGCTTCCCAGAGGTAACCGGCCCGTATGCGCTCGAGTACCGCGGCATCGAGCTGGTCAAACCGCTCTGTCCCGGCCCGCTTTTGCAACCTGGCCTGTAGTATGTCGACCGGCGCATCGAGCACAATCGTCAGGTCGGGCCATCTGTCACCTACGGCAAACCCAATTACTTCGTTTAACCGCTGGTAGTCGGGCAGATCGCCGCGGCCATAAAACTGCACCGCCAACGTCGTGAGATAACTGCGGTCTACAATAACTATCTCGCCCCGTTCCCGTGCCTGCCACACCGCCGCTAGCGACTGACTGCGGGCGGCACAGTACAGCAGCACCTCTGTGCGAGTATTCATCGGGTACGATGAGTCTTGGGTAATGCGGCGTATTTCGCGCGTAGTTGGGTCGGTGTGTTTGTCTGGCTCGTGCATTTTCTGGGTGGATAGCCCGTGGCGCGCTAGTTCATGCACCAGCATGTCGACCATAGTCGTTTTGCCGACCCCTTGCGCGCCTTCTAGCACAATGTATTTGCCACGTTTCATATTTCCCCACAATTATATAATCTTTCTCTCCAACCACCAAAACTCAGTCCCGTCCAACCCAACCCCACTGTACCCCCACAAACACTCTCACTTTTCTAACGGCCGTTAGAAAAGTGAGAGTGTTTGCTGCTACGTATGAGCTTAGAACCAATTCCAAATCCTATACCCTATCCCACCCCTGTATAGCAGCACATCTCTGTGGTTCAAAATGTGGGTGCGGGTCAGGCGTATGGGTGGGTATTTATGGGATGGGGTATACTGGTGAGGATGATTGCGATAGTTGTGGCGATAGCAGAGGGTAACGTGATTGGTGCGCAAAGCGACCTGCCGTGGTATTTGCCTGCCGACCTCCGGCGCTTTAAAGAAATCACCACTGGAAACACGCTGGTAATGGGCCGAACGACGTTTGCATCGATTGTCGCTCGCCTGGGTAAACCACTGCCCAACCGTCGCAACGTGGTGCTCACGCGTGACACAGCGTTTACGTACGAGGGGGTCGAGACAATTCACCATGTCGACGAAATACCGCCGCTGGCAGAGACAACCGAGACCACCTACATTATCGGCGGCGCGCAGGTGTACGCGGCAACCATGGAGCTTGCAGACCGGCTGTACGTTACCGAGGTTCATGCGCGCATCGAGGGTGACGCCCATTTCCCTGCCCTTGTTCGCTCGCAGTGGCGAGAAGTCTCCCGTGAACCGCACAAAGCAGATGAAAAAAACCAGTACAACTACGACTTTGTTGTCTACGACAGGGCGTAAGGTGAACTGGTTAACTCCAAGCCAAGTCGATCAAGCGCTGCAGCTCTACGGTGTTACCAGCGGCAGACTGACGGCGACGTACCACGGCTACCGTAACCAGGTGTATGTTGTACAGCGGCAAGACGGCGCTGCGCTAACGCTACGCTTGCATAAACAGGAGCCTGATGTACTGGCGCGCCTAGCACGTACGCAGCGGCTATGTGACACGCTGCACCACCTTGGTCAGCCAGTTCCCGCCGCTGTCGACACGCGCATACTGCAACTAAAGAACGGCCGGGCGCGGCGCTACGCTAGCTTGCTTACCTACCTCCCTGGCGAAACCATTCCGTGGGAAGCGTACAGCATGAAACACCTGAAACTACTCGGCTGGGCAATGGCTGCGCTACATCGTGACGTGCGGCGTGTCGAAACGACGGGCTTTCCACGGCTGGTGAGTGAATATAGCGCCATTTTGCGTCGCATGCAGCGCTATTTTGAGCGTCAAACCACCGCGAGGGCAGTTGCCAAAAAACTCGGCGTTTCGCTGCCACCGGGTGCTCTAGAAACGCTGCGTCATTTTGTCGCGGCCTGCCAAGACCTACCAGACGAACAGCTGCTGCATATGGATTTGGTGAGGGGAAATGTGCTGTTTAGCCAATCTTCTGAAACAGACGGCCTCACCGAAGAGCGGCTTGCCCTAACGGGCATACTGGACTTTGAAAAGGCGGGCTTAGGTCACCCGCTGTTTGACATTGCGCGTACCCTTGCCTTTTTGCTTGTCGACTGCAGTACCAAAACAGACGCACAGGTTCGAAAGTACTTTGTACAGTCTGGCTACTGCAAACGTGGGCAATCCCAGGTGAAACTGCTCTCTGTTACGCTGCCACATGGGGTGGAATGTGACGTCTTAGAAACAGCAATTGACTTGTTTTTGCTGTACGATTTTTACAAGTTTTTGCGCGACAACCCGTACGAGTCGCTGGCGCAAAACTATCATTACCTACGCACCCGAGATATATTGCTGCAAAAAAATTTGCTACACTATAGGGAAAGCTGATCCACAGTCACTTTTTTGTAAGAAAGGGGTGAGCAAGCGCCACAGGCTGACCGAAGGTCACCTGTAAAGCGCCCCTTTTGTCAAAAAGGTGACTGTGGGTCAGATAGGGAAAGACTTGGAGGGTTGTATGGCTGGTTTAACGTGGAAAAAACGGTTGATAGCACAGAGTGATTTGATTGAGCTCGGGAACAAGCTTCGTAGCTCCGGGAAAAAGGTGGTGTTTACGGCTGGCAGTTGGGACTTGATACACGCCGGTCAGTGCCGCTACCTAGAAAAAGCCAAAGAGCACGGCGACATACTGGTAGTGGGCGTCAGCAGTAATGTCGCTATCAAACGCGTCAAAGGCCCAAACAAACCCATTTTAGACGAAAAAATTCGGGCCGAAATGCTCACCTACCTGCGCAGCGTCGACTTTGTGACCATTTTGCCCGAACCGAGCTGTGTTCCGTCGCTTGGTCTGTTGCAGCCCGACGCGTACATTACCGTGCGCGAAGAATGGACCAGTAACTACAAAGAGTCAAAAGAGTACAAAACCGTCACTGGCTACGGTGGCGAGATGCTGGTGGTAGATCGCCAGTCAACGTCTGTTTCTACGACGCAAATCTTGCAGCGAGCGGTTGGCGGTCACCTGAGCGATGTGCTAAAAGACTTTATGGACTACCGCAAAGACCCCATAAAAGAGAAGTAAGAGGCAAGAGTCATGAGTCAAGGATTACCGGCAGACCAACAGGCACAAGAGGAAAAGTTTCGGACGGCCCGGACAAGTGGGGCGTATGATCAGATTTGGCAAAGTGTTGGGCGGTGTGTGTTTTGCGGGCACAACACTGACCGGCCCGAGCACGAGGTTTACGAAGAAAACGGCGTGTACCTGACGGTGCCGGCGTATGCCTATGTCGACGGACACCTGCTGGTTATTCCGCGGCGACACGTGCGTTCGGTCAAAGAACTAACGCCGCTCGAGTGGGAAACTATGCGCAAACTCTTTTACCTGGCCAAAAAAATGATTCGCGAGGTACACGGCATAAAAGGCATGCAGATTGTACAAAAAGACGGCGCGGTGGCCCAGAGTACGGTCGAGCATTTGCATTTTCACTGCATTCCGTTTGACTCACCCGACCTAAGCACATGGAACTACCGAGAACTGGCCGCCACGCCCTACGAAAACGCCAAAAAATACCGAACTCAAGCCACAAAACTACAAAAGCTGGCAAAACGTTTTGAGGGAAAATACACCGATGCTTAGCGATCAAGATCTTCTGGCGCCCTTGCGACGGCTGGCCAAGGTGTCGCAGGCAAAGCTTGCGAAGGTGGCCTGCTTTATTACCAAAAACGGGGTTATTGTGTCTAGCGGTATCAACTACAATCCATCGGGGGGACCTATGGAAGAGCTGGTCGACGGCAAACTGGTGTCTCGCCCAGAAAACATACATGCCGAGGTGGCAGCTCTGCAGGCGGCGGCGACGAACCATGTCAGTGTGGAAGGCGCCACCATGCTGCTAACGATGTCTCCGTGTTTATCGTGTGCCAACGAAATTGCCCGGACTGGCGTGTGTGAAGTTGGCTATCTCTATGAATGGTGGGACAAGGCTGGCTTAGACGTGTTGCGTGCGAAAGGAATAAACGTCAAACAACTTAGGAGGAACAATGACTGATCAGAAAAAGCACCCAGAGTATCAGTACCTTGACCTTATGCAGCGGATTATTGACGAAGGGCGCACCAAACCGACGCGCGGCATACACCCGGTACAGGCGAAGTTTGGCGAACAGGCGCGGTTTGATCTGCGCTACGGGTTTCCGCTGCTCACGACCAAAAAAATGCCGTTTAAAACACTGCTGCACGAGCTGCTATGGTTTATTTCTGGCAGTAGTGAGGTGGGCTATTTGCACGAGCACAACATTCGTTACTGGGACGGGTTTTTGCACCCAGGCAAAACAGACCTCGGGCGAGTGTATGGGGTGCAGTGGCGGCACTGGTTGCGGCCAGACGGCACCGAGTTTGACCAGCTGCAGTGGGCGATTGACGAAATTCGAAATAATCCGCACAGCAAAGGGATTATTGTCAATGCCTGGAACGCCGGCGAACTCGGCGAAATGCGTTTGCCGCCCTGCCACACCATGTTTCAGTTCGACGTGACCAAGGGCAAGCTGCGGCTACAGCTGTGCCAACGTAGCTGGGACGTGTTTTTGGGCGCGCCGTTTAACATTGCTCAGTACGCCATGCTGCTGTGTATGGTCGCTCACCTAACGGGGCTAGAAGCGCGCGAGTTAATTGTGGCCGTTGGCAGCGCTCATCTGTACAAAAACCATCTCGAGGCGGCTCGGCAGCAGCTCGAGCGAACACCCTACCCGTTTCCGCGCTTAAAAATTGTCGGTAACCCGCAGAGTATTGACGATTTTACCGAAGAAAACTTTGTGCTGGAGGGCTACCAGTCCCACCCTCACATTAAAACTGACCTGGTAATTGTGTAGGCTCAGGTTAGAGGTTAGAGGTTAGAGACTGGTAGACGGCGAGGTAGTCTTTTGCCATTCGTTGGGTAGTAAAACGAGTTTCGTAGGCGGTACGGCAAGCGGTGCGGTCGACTTCGGCCCATTTTGCGAGCGCTATCTGAAGATGATGGGCAGTTTTTGTCTCGTTGAGTGTTGGCTTATCGCCGGAACCCGACGCGGTAAAGACTTTTTTGGCAATGTAGCCGGTGGTACCGTGACTGATTATTTCGGGGAGTGCGCCAGACTCGAGGGCGATTACTGGGGTGCCGCAGGCAAGCGCTTCGATGGCAGTCATGCCAAATGGTTCGTCAAATATGCTGGGCATAAGGAGCGCCGCAGCGTGGCTAAGGAAGTCGTGTTTTGCCTCGGTGGTGTCGATAAAGCCAACGTACTCGACCATATCGTCAAGCTCGGGGGCAATGCGCGTCTGCCAGTAGCTGTGTTTTTCGCTGTCGCTGTAGTGTTTGCCGGCAATCTTGAGCCGCAGTGGTTGCTCGGCAGTTTTGTTGTATGCACGGACGGCGGCAATCGCAAGGTGCACTCCTTTGGCCTCAATAATCCGCCCCATATACGCTACATACGTCTGTGCGAGATCGGATCTCGCACAGGAGCTTATGGGGGTGGTGAGGCCGTGAGGGATGGTGGCGAGCCAGTTGGTGTCAGCGGGCATACCGGCGCGCTGGGCGTGCGAAAAAGACACCCAGTTGAGGTGTTTGTACCGTGGCATAATGCTTTTGTATTTGACCATGAGGTTATAGGGGTCATGGTGCGTAAAAACAACTGGTTTACGGCAGAGCGAGGCAAACGAAAGCGCGAGTTCTTCTTCGTTGCAGTACACGTGTACAAGGTCAAATTCGTCGGCGTTGGCTCGGGCGTACGCGTCGGCTACTAGCTCGCCTTGGACTTGCCGAGCGATGGTAATGAAGGTAAAGGGGTGTTTTTTGAGCAGGCTAAGGTAGGTGTCGCCCCGCCGGTCAAGCTCTGCCTGAAACAGCGAAAGATCGGCAGTTATCTGGGGCACTGCGGTGTCGACTGGACCTGGTGTAAACAGTGTTACCGCAGCACCCTGCTCTTGAAGCTCGTGGGCCAGCGAGAGCGCCAAATGCCCCGGCGAAAAAATTACCTGTGGCAGCAGACCACGGTGCATAAACATATGCGGCACAACCAGCGCTATCCGAAGGGGCGCGCTCATGGTGTTACTGTGCGGGTTTTTCGTCGAGAAAGCTCATGTCGATGTCGCCATCGCCAAAGTTTTCCTCGCTGTAGTACGCGTCGGGTTCAGGTTGCTGTGTAGTTTCTTGCATGCTCGTCTCCTTCTCTACTATAATAGCAAAACTTTTTCATAGAGGTAGCATTCCTTCTGATTTGCAGGTATTTGCCCGGTGCCATTTTCGATTTCGAGCACATAAACTTCATCGAAAAGCCTGCTCTCAGCTTGACTGGAGATTTAGTTAGAAATTTACTTAACAAAATCGTTACGAACCCTGCCCTATACTTTGATAGAGGATTCTGAATGATATTTGAACTAAAGGTGTATGGTGTCAGACACTATTTAGTCCGAAAATTATGTTATACAGATGTGAGAACAAGCGTACCGAGTGAAGAAATCGCTTCAGTTGGCGCATTGCCTCTATGCTCTAGCTGGCGAATGGCATTGCTTGGCCCAAGATAGGCGGTAACTGGTAGTGTTACGGGATAGTTGTAACCAGATTGCACGGATGTGCTCGGTTTATCAACATAATTATGATCATAACTGCAATCTGGTGCAGATTCGTGCGGGAAAACTGCGATACCGATGTTGCCTGCAGTTCTGCGATAGCCGTATGGGCCTGGATTAGTCTCACCTTGGGGCTCTGCTTCGGCGAACACCGCTAGCCCGAACCCTTGCATGAAGAGCTTTTCTGACCATGGCGCGATTTTGTAATCCAATACCCACTGTGCAGCGTCCATGATGCCAAATAGGCTTACCCAACTTTTAATTGGCTCAGTCTGCTCTTGAGCAAGCCTGGTTAATCCCCTTTGTAATTCCACAGAATATGTTTCGTGTTGGTCGCGGTTCCACTCCCGGTTGTCGGGTTTCCACTGCACGCATGCTGCTAAAACGCCGTTGGGAAGTTTGTGGACTTCGTACTGCGTAAAGTCTGTTGGTTTTTCGGGGGGGTAAATTCGAAACTAGACATGTCTAAAGCCAATCTCCCACCCTTATTAATAGTTATTCGTTGGGGTTGACGGGGATGCCGGGGCCCATGGTGGTGGTAACATGCACCGCTTTGACGTACATGCCTTTTATGCTGGCTGGCTTGGCAGCTGTAATGCTACTCATGACGGCCTGGGCGTTTTCGAGCAGCTTTGTGCCGCCAAAGCTCACTTTGCCGATGGCTAAGTGCACAATGCCAGTGCTGTCGACACGGTATTCGACACGCCCAGCTTTGGCTTCGGCGACGGCTTTTTGTGGGTCAGTGGTGACCGTGCCGCTTTTGGGGTTGGGCATAAGACCGCGTGGGCCAAGTAGCCGAGCGTATTTGCCGAGTTTGGGCATGGTGGCGGGTGTGGCAATAAGGGTGTCGAAGGCTATTTCGCCTTTTTCGAGCTGCGCCGTAATGGTTTCGACACCAACTAGGTCGGCACCCTCCACCGTGTCGTCGCTAAGCACGGCAACGCGAATTGTTTTGCCAGTGCCTTGCGGCAGCACAAGGTTGGCCCGAATGTTTTGGTCGGCCTGGCGCGGGTCAACACCAAGGCGCACATGCAGTTCGACGCTGGCGTCAAACTTGACGCTACTGGTTTTGGTCGCTAGCTCGACGGCGTCTTTAAGGCTATAGAGCGTGCCTTTTTGGACAAGCTCGGCAGCCTTGCGGTACCCTTTGCTGCGACGCTCGAGTCGGCTGCGCGTTGGGGTAACGGGTGCTTTTGGCTTGGCTTCGGCGTCGGCTTCATCTTCGCTGCGATGCTGCTGCTTTTCGATTTTGTCTTGTTTGGCTTCGGCAGCCTCGAGACCTTTGGCGCTACGCTTGCCGGCTTTGGCCGTTTTGGCAGTTTTGCTGGCAGCCGACTCGGCTGTTTCGTCGTGGGATGCGTTTTTGGCCTCTGTTGGCTCAGGCTGGGATGGTGTGTGGGTGTGAGCGGCAAGTGCGTCGTTTATCTCGGCAACGGTGTGTTTTGTAGTGACCTCTAGCCCAAGGTCTTGAGCCTCTTGTAGTAGGTCTGCTTTGCTTTTTGCCATAGTGGTGATTCTCCTTTTGTGGTACAAACCCCTTCAAGCGGTTAGGCCGAAGGGTCCCACAATGTTATTACTGTAGTTTATTCGACTTCAACGCCCATGCTACGGGCAGTGCCTTTGACCATTTTCATGACGGCTTCGACGTCGTCGGTGTTCATGTCGGCGGCTTTTTCTTCGGCAATTTTGCGCAGGTCGGTTTGACTGAGCTTTTTGGCGATTTTTTCGCTGTTGGGTTTGCCACTACCCTTTTGTATGCCGAGAGCGGCACGAATGCGGTCGTCGGTGGGCTCGGCGACAACCCGAAAACTCATGGTGCGGTCGTCGTAAATGGTAATGTGAGCGGTGACAGTTTTGCCCTGCATGCCTTGGGTAGCGTCGTTAAACGGCTGTATAAAATCCATCATGTTGACACCGTACTGACCGAGGGTACTCCCCACGGGGGGCGCGGCAGAGGCCTGCCCGCCTTTGATTTTCATTTTTAAGTTTGCTTTGACAGCTTTTGCCATAGCGGCTTCCTTTCTAACGAGGGTTCGGGACAGAAGCTCCCTACTAGCTCTCCTACGTTATTGTAGTGCGTAACAGAGACATCGTAACAGATTACCACGCAATTTTCAACGCTCAATTCACAATGTTTGGTTGGATACAAGGCTTATACTGACAACTATGCAACTGCCAACAAACCACAAACGGTCAACTTTTTAACGGTCGACGTATACGTTGCTCGAGGTACTAACCTTTTCCTTTTTGAAGCGTGTTGATGATTTTTTGAAGAATCATGACAAAAACTTGAGCTTCATCACGCAATATGTCAAGTTCGGACGAACCGTAACCTGCTTTATGAAAAACACCAAGCCAGTGAACAGTTTCTGCTGCCTCTTTTTTGCGGTATAAATTTTGTTGCGAAAGTCTGCCTTTGAACAAGCATTGTTTGCTTCAACAAAATTTGCGCCGATGCTATTTCCGGAACGAATAAGCTGATCAATAATTTTTTGCATATTTCGAGCGGGAACCGTGTCGCAATACTTGATAACGGCGACGCCAAAGTCCTGCATTCGTTCTTCGAGTTGACGGTTTATCTTGTGCATAGTTGGCTCGTTGAAAGTTGACTGTTTGTGGTTTGTTGGCAGTTGATAAGTTGGCAGTTAATTTAGACGCGTTTGACTTGGAGAGAGTCGAGTTCGACCGGAGTTTCGCGGCCAAACATGTTGACGAGCACTTTGAGTTTGCCTTTTTGAGCGTCAATTTCGCTAATGGTGCCGTCGAAACCTTTGAATGGTCCGTCAATAATGTTGACCACTTCGCCAATGGCGTAATCGATCTTGTGCTTGGGCTGATCGAGCCCCATGCGTTTTTGGATTTTTTCGATTTCGTCTGGATCGACAGGGGTTGGTTCGGCGCCGCTGCCGACAAAACCGGTGACGCTGGGGGTGTTACGCACAATGTACCAAGCGTCTTCGCTGAGCTTCATTTGCACAAGTACGTAGCCCTGAAAAATGCGCTTTTCGACAATCTTACGTTTGCCGTTTTTGATCTCGATTTGCTTTTCTTTGGGGACAAGTATTTCAAAAATCTTGTCTTTCATGTCGAGGCTATCGGCGCGCTGACGAATGCTTTCGGCGACGCGCTCTTCGTAGCCGCTGTAGGTGTGAATGGCGTACCATTGCTTGGTGGTGTCGTATCGTTTGGTCGTACTCATGGTGGTTCCTTCTGCGGTGCAGGTTAAAAGTATTTGAGCATGTATTTAAACGCTTTGTCTAGGCCATAATCGACAACAGCGATTAGCAGCCCAAAAACAATCGAAAACATTATAACCGCCAGCGTCAGCCGCCGACTTTCGCGAAACGTTGGCCACGTAACCTGGCGCAGTTCTTTCCAGCTATCGCGCAGGTAGCGCAGGCCAAGTACTCGGCCAATAAACCGCATAACTTTGAGGTGAAAAAACCAGCGGAGCGCATGCCCAAGTTGTTTGAGCGGTGGTTTATGCGACACCCAGCACACGGCTCGCCACAGTGCCTTGATGGGCCACAAAAAACCGCCCCAAAATGCTTGGGTGATGGTTTTTTCTTGGGTGTTACTGCCTACATTCGCACCGTTTGCTTTAGAAGTTCGCTTTTTTGCCACCGTCGTACTCGCTTTCCTCTTGTATTTAGACCCGTTAGCTTTGCGGTGTGAGCGCACGGGCTCTCTCCACCAGGGCGTCACTACTACGCAACAAATTAAAAAGCCTACACTATTTGTAGGCCATCTGTGTCAAGCGTAGCATAGTGTGTCGCCTCTGTCAAACCAAAGCTTGCAGCGCGCGTCGTGCCGAAAGTCTGCCACGCTGTATGGCTCACTAGACCTCTTCCCAAATAAGCCTCCAGTCCAGAACGTGATGATTTTTGTTCCAAAGAGACTTTTTGTGACAAGCTGTGGGCGGTGTTACAGCGCGAAGCAAAACGTCTGCTTTGGGGCAAAAATGGTGCGTTATAGGTGGAGGATTTATTTGGGAAGCGGTCTACTGTAGGTTCGGGATAAAAATGGAAAACACCGAGCCTTTGTTGAGTTTGCTTTCGAGGCTGATTTCGGCGTGCAAAAGTCGCGCGAGTTTCATGGTAACGTACAGGCCGAGGCCGGTGCCGCTGGTGGCGCGGGTGCGAAAGTCTTCGCTGCGGAAAAATTTGTCAAACACGCGTTCTTGGTCGGTTTTGCTTATGCCGATACCGGTGTCGCTCACGGTAAAAAGCACGCCGCTGTCTTTGGGCCTTGCGGCGAGAACAACGCTGCCTTTTTCGGTGTATTTAATGGCGTTGGTGACAAAATTTTGCAAAACTTCGCGTACGTATAGTTCGCTCGACGACAGGGTTTCAAGGTCGCGACTGAGGTCGGCGCGCAACTGTAAGCCTTTGGCTTCGGCGCTTGCCCGGTAGGTGGTGACCAAGTTTTCGACAAGGGCGTGGGCGTTAATGGGCGAAAGCTCAAGTGTAAGCTTGCCTCGTTCGGCGCGACTGAGCGTGGCGAGGTCGTTGACCATGCCGGCTAAAAACATAATTTGGTCGTGGGCTTGTTTGAGCGCGTTGGTAATAATGGGGTCGGTAATGTTTTGTTTGCCCACAATAAACTGGGCGTTGCTCACGTTGCTTTCGGCAATGGCAATCGGCGTGCGTAGTTCGTGACTGACGACGCTAATAAATTCGTCGCGCTCTTCCTCGAGTGATTTTTCGTGCGTAATGTCGCGAAACAGCAGCACGTAGCCACGTCGGCCATCGGACCCGTAGTCCAGATGCACTGGCGCTATCGACAAGTAAAGGTTTATACGGCTGTCGGCGTCTTCGTGCAGCAGCAAGTCACGACTGGTAGTAGCGCGGGTTGTTTCGCTGACGAGTTTTGTGGCCGAAATGGGGGTACCGTTTTTATCGTACAGCGGGACGAGTTTTTCTAACGAGCGACCCTTAATAGAACCGTTGGTGTCGAGTATGTTGAGCGCCGCGCCGTTGTACAGTACCACGCGTATGTGGTCGTCGACGGCAATCACACCGTCTGCCATGCTGCCGATAAGGCTCCGTAGCTGCTCGTGCTCGATGGCCTCTTCGAGCGTTTGGTGGTGGTGCGGGGCGTCCATACTGCTAGTATGACACATCGTCATTCAAAGCTGTAGCGCTTTGCTGTGGGGTGAGGGCAGGTTGAATGGCGCGGACTTTTTTGGCAATCATGCGAGCGTCGGGCATCATGCGTTCGACTTGGTGCCAAAACGCTGCGCTGTGGTCCATGTGTGTGGTGTGAGCGAGCTCGTGACACAACACGTAGTCAATTTGCTGCCAGCTTAACTGCACCAGAAACAGGTTAAGCGTAATGGTCCCGTGGCTATCGCAACTGCCCCAGCGCCGGGTGAGCTGTTTGATTTTTACCTCGCGGTAGTGTAGGCCGTGTAGCTCGGCAAGGTCATGGAGGCGGGGTGGGAGCACGGTAGCGGCTTCTTTACGTAGGGCCTTAAGACTGGCTTGGAGGGCGCGGGTTTGCACACTTGGGCTGGTGGGTGTTTCGGTTTGGTCGTAGCCAATTACTAGTTTGGTGGGGGTAACACGGGCGCGGACTGTTTCGCTGGGTGGGGTTTTGTAAAACGTTACGGTATGGAGTTTGCCAATTTTTTGTCCTTCGCTGAGCAGTACGGGAGTGTGCTGCGCGCGTTGCTCGCTGATCCATGCCTGGTGCTGTCTTACAAACACAACCGCTGCCTGGTACGGTGCCCATAGCGGCATGGTTACCCGCACGCCGCGTTGGTTGACGCTTAGGCGTAGAGAACGGCTGCGGCGGCTTTTGACACATACCACCTCGCCGATTTCTGGTACGATTAGTCGTTTTGTTGCCATTGGTGTCGTGTAGCCACTACCGGATGCTAATGTTGCGACGGGTCATATCGACTCGCCCAGCAGCGGGGTTTGGCACAATGTTGACCAGTCCGGGTTTGCTCATGTGGGGCGAGGTGGAATGTATGGTGAGGAGGCGTTTTTCGGTTAGGTAGCGCAAGACGGCATTTTTTTGGGTGCTAAAAACGTGTTTGCCACTGAGCACCAGGTAGTTTTCGGTGAGGTCGGGGTTTTGCATGGTCGAGAGCACGGTGCGGAAGCTGGCAGGTTCCATGTCTTGAGCGTACTGGTCGTCTTGCTTACGCCGGTCACGTTTGCTGGCGCGGTGATAGGCAGAGTCTGGGTCGATTTGTATCCAGAGCAGCACTGTCTGCGCGTGCTTTTTAATAGCCAGGTTGCGCAACGCTCGACGCTGGTTAAGCCGCATAACATCGGCGTCAAACACGACGCTTATGCCGGCGTGCAAAAATTCGCTCGTCATGTAGCCCATTAGACTGGTAATAACGTGGTCTTCCTCTTTGGTAAACGCCGGTTTTTCAAACAGCTCGCTGCGGATACGGTCGGCCTGCAGGTGCGCGGCGGCGACTTGGGTGCAAAACTGACGGGCAAAAAAGGTTTTGCCTGAGCCAGGCATACCGTACAGCAAAATAAGCAGTGGTTTGGTCGGCTGTAGTTTCCCCATATTGTTTCCTAGTATAGCTCAACCCGGCGACAACGTAAATGTCGAGTTGCGTGATTTGATTGAGCCTAGCTATTTTAGGAAGAACCTTATTTAACCTCAGCCCGACCTGACCCACGGCCACTTTTTTCAACCGGAGGGGTTGCAAGTGAAGCAAAGGTGAAAAAGTGCTTGT
>CAYZZH010000011.1:0-33863 GCA_964483005.1 uncultured Candidatus Saccharibacteria bacterium
AAGACGCTCGTGACGGATACTTCTCTATCAACAAGGCTCAAGCCAAAGTTGTTAAGCAGATATTTGAGTGGATCGCTTTGGGTATGTCTAAGCACGAGGTAAAGCGTCAACTGTTTGAGCAAGGCATTGTCCCACCCAAAGGAAAGCGGGAACAATGGAGTGGCGGAACACTTGACCGTATGGTCAGAGACACTACCTACAAGGGTATTCACTACTACAACAAGAGCGAATCTGTACCGACGAAGAATCCGCAAAACCCTGAGCAAAAGTACCGCAAAGTCATTAAAGGCAGTCGCAAGCGTCGTCCTATGGAAGAGTGGCTAAGCGTTGAAGTGCCAGCAATCGTTAGTCCAGAGCTGTTTGATAAGGTGCAAGTACAGTTGGCACTCCATAAGAGGGTCAACACACGAAATAACAGCAAGAATCAGTACCTTGTTGCTGGCTTAGTAAACTGCGTATGCGGTAAAGCCCGAACAGGCGACCCTGCCAATAAAGGCAACCTATACTACCGTTGCACAGATAGGCTCAGTAAATACCCCCTGCCTCGTGTGTGCTTTGAGCAAGGTATAAACGCACCTGTATTTGACGCATTGGTATGGAACAACATCAAGGCATTACTCAGTGACCCGTCGCTAGTCGTCAAACAAGCAGAGCGGTGGCAGAAGTCCTCTTCCCCATTAGAAAGCCAGCTAGAAGCACTCAGAAAGCGTCTTAAGGGCTTAGATGATGAGGAACGTCGCTACACTAAAGCCTACGGTCAAGGCGTAATGTCAGAACGCCTTTACAAAGATAACTTTCACGAAATCAACACTAAACGGGCTGATATTGTAGCTGAGATGTCTGGCATTGAAGCAGAACTCGTCAACAAACCTGTTATTCCAGTGGAGCAACTGATTGACGGCGTGCTAAAATTAGTACAAAGTCTAGATTTTACAGATAAGAAATCCGTAATAAGAAAACTAGTTACTAAGATAGAAGCAACGAAACAGGAGATTACTATATGGGGTCGCATACCAATTCCAGCAACAGAACAGGTTGGGTACTATGCTAACGATAGCAACGGGTACTTTACAAAACAACTACCTGAAAATAACTTTTCAGAGCAGTTGTCAACTCATTTGTCAAAAGACCGAAAGGTTGGTTTAAATGTTGAGCATAGGTATTGTGGGGTTGCCAAATGTTGGGAAGTCGACATTGTTTAACGCACTGACAGATAGCAGTGTGCTGGCGGCAAACTATCCGTTTGCAACTATAGAGCCAAACACTGGCATTGTCCCCGTCCCCGACCCCCGGCTGCAAAAACTAAGCACGCTGTATCACAACGCGCCGGTAAAACCTGCAACGGTAACGTTTGTAGACATCGCTGGGCTGGTGGCGGGTGCGAGCAAGGGCGAAGGCCTGGGCAACCAGTTTTTGGCGCATATTCGCACGTGCAATGCTATTGTGCAGGTGGTGCGAGCTTTTGACGACAGCAACGTAACTCATGTCGACGAAGCCCACAACCCTGCAAAAGACATCGACGTTATTACCACCGAACTCGTTTTGGCTGACCTGCAGACCGTCACCAACCGCCTCCCGCGGCTTGAAAAAGAAGCCAAGGCGAATGGGAAGCTGAAGCCGCTGGTAGAGTTTGTAGGGGAAGTAAAAGCTATACTCGACAGTGGACGCCCACTGTGGGGAGAGCCAGGAGTCGTGAGTCACGAGTCACGACGGTGGCTGCAACAAGAGCTACAACTCCTCACGCTCAAGCCAATTATTTATGTGTTCAACATCGATGAAGCGAAGCTGACAGATACAGAAACCCAGTCCCAGCTGAAAACGCTCGTCGCGCCGGCCCCAGTGCTATTCGTTTGCGCCAAGCTCGAAGACGAACTACGTAGTCTCGACCCAGCTGACCGCACAGAATTACTTGAGAGTTACGGCGTGAAAGAAAGCGGACTGACAAAACTCATCCACACCGCCTACGAAACACTTGGCCTGCAAAGTTACCTCACCGCCGGCGACAAAGAAGTACGCGCCTGGACCATCCCCCGAGGCGCGACCGCCCCACAAGCAGCCGGCATTATTCATGGCGACTTTGAGCGCGGGTTTATTGCTGCCGAAGTTGTCAGCTACCCAGACCTGCTGGCTGGCGGATCGCTTGCCGCCGCACGTAGTGCCGGCAAAGTCCGCACCGAGGGCAAAACCTATGTTATGCAGCCTGACGATGTTGTCGAGTTTCGGTTTAACGTGTAGTCTAGCACCCCACGTCTACCCCAACGAGTCCAGCTCTCGAAACAGCACGCGCAGTACTCAGCTGATCATAACCGTAACTTCAGACCTGTCAAGAAACCTCTAGCGGTTGATCTGCGTGTTAATCTGCCGGGCAGCGTCGGCTATTTGCGCCCAGGTGCTGCCTTTTGTCAAAATAACAAGTTGGTACGTTTTTGGCCCGTACACAATCGCAGCATCGTGCAACAGCCCGTCGATAAAACCCACCTTATTGGCCACCGGCACTCCCACGCCCGCCGGCACGCCAAGCCGATACACCTGACGACGCATGGTGTCGAGTAAACGATCGCGCTCAGGCTGCGCTAGCAGCGAACCGTCTTGCAGTTTTTTAAGAAACAGACTTTCGTCGTCTGCCGTCGAATACATTTTGCCCCGAATGGTGCCCGTGTTTTGTAGCCCAACTGCCCGAACTTCGTTTTGAATATGTTGCCACCCTATGGTGTCCCCCAGCCATTCTGCACAGGTGTTGTCAGAGTTTATAATCATCACGTCAAAACACTGGCTTATGTTTTTCCCGGCAGCGGCAGTGTCTTCCCATTTGATCTGACCGGCTGCAACTCTTTTGAGCAAGCTGTAGGCGACGTACATTTTGTAGGTGCTAGCCGGGTGATACCGCTTGTCGCCATTGGCACTCACGAGCGAACCGTCGGCTAAACGCACCGCAATCGCGTAGTCACCCTTGTCTGCGGCAAGGTCTTTGAGTAACGCTTGCAAACCAGCACGCCCCGCCGAATAACTTCGCTCAAACCGAACGTTTGCTGGTATAGCCACGACCGCGGCAGTCACAGTACCATCACCGTCCAGCAGCTGTTTTTTGAGCGCCTCGGCGGTCTGAGTCACTTGCAAACCTCGCCCCACTGCCCCCTCGCTTCGAGCTTTTTCGACACTATCGGTCGTCTGTATAACAGTGGTTCCCGGGGCAATGTAGATCTTTTTTTGCATGTCTTGTAAAAAACCGCCCATTTTGGCTGTATCGACGTCGACGAGCACATTTTTGGGGTCTTTTTTGTCGTCGACAAAAACCAACCACGAAGCAATAACCTCCCGAGGGACCGGGTACTCTTGCTCGAGCAAGCGGAGTGAAAGTTTGGTGCCAGCCAGCGCCTGAGCTGCTTTGAGTTTGCTGGCAACATCTTTGTCGGAGCGAGCCGGTCGCACTACACTCGCGCTCAGTGCAACGCGCACTCCCGAACGCGCGAGTTTTGTTTTTTGCAACGCCCGGCGCAACTTTTCTCGGTCGCACGACTGGCCGTCTTTGGCTGAGTCTAGCACGACTGCACCATTTTGTACCGTTACCGCGGCGTTTTTAGGCGCTACGCGGCAAGCCGCCAGCTGAGTGTCGGCATAGGCCCAGAATTTTTGTTCGTCGAGCTGAACAGTCACAGCTTGATTCACTCGCAATCCCCGTACCAGCAAACTAAACGGCACAACCCGCTCCCACCACGGATAATAGCGCAAGCCGTTACTGACCGCTGCCGTGTTTGGGGCAATCCCAGCGCTAAGCGTCGTCGCTGTAGGTTGAAGGTTTTTAGCTGGCCCAGTCACCGTTAGGGCAAGCGGAACGTTACTGTAGCCATCTATAACATCTTGCACAACCTGCGTCTGCGTGCGACTGCCCACGCGCGCGCCATCGAGACGTGCAAATGGCAGTGACCGCTCGTGCGGATACAAAAACTGTCCGACCACCACTAAAAACAACACAACAGACACGCCAACCCAAACCCGCCACCACTGTCTGAAGTGCGGCGTAAGGCGACCAGTTTTTATCTGATTGCGAGCTACAATGCGAGTAGAGATATGTTTCATACAGGTACTGCCAGTGAAAAACCAAACTCGTACCGTGACATACCACACTATCAGGTTATCTCACCAAGCAGTACCAGTATACTACAGGTAAAAGGCGGGGTAGCGGCGTCGGCGAGCAAGCAACGGTACTTTGGTGTAAGGGTTCAGCGGCAGACTGCTGCGTTGGCTCGGTCGAGCAGGCTCGAACTCGGCCGGGCGCTGGTTGGTTCCCTGCACGGTCGGCACCATTTGCGGCACACCCTGGCGCTGCAACATAGGTCGACCGGTTTGTCCAAAGCTTTGACTCACGCTCGAAGACGGCTGCTGGGCAAACTGACTACTCAAAAAGTCGTTGTTGCGCAGTTCCATCACCCGCTGCTGAATGTAGCTCATGTTTTTACGCAGTCGCGCCATGCTCCAACTGGTAAAATTGAGTGTTCGCATAGGTGTGTATATGTGTAGTACCGAAGTAAAAATACGTGAACTGTAGTCGACCTCGGCAATCATGTCGTAGCGCAGGTCTTCGACGGTCAGTGCTAGTGGTTTTTTGTCTATAAGTAGCACGCGGTAATTAGTGGTGCACAGTAGCGCAAAACCGCCTTCGTAGTAGCCATTGACCGCCTGCATAATTTGCTCGTCTTGCATAAGCACATGTGGAAGTTCACTCGTTTCGCTTTTGCCCCACAGCGTGTAGTCGCACCCGATTTGTTTGAGTTGTTTTGTGACTGTGTTAGCGCTAACCATGTGTGCCTCCTAGGTACTCTCGATCTGATGACCGGTAAATCCCTATGTGATACCAGTATGGTCCTGGCGCACGCCGCGCACAGTACGCTTCGTCACAATAACGCTGCGATATTTATCACACTCGCTATATCTATAGACAGAGGTGTACACCATATGGGATAATTGAGAAATGTTAGCGACTGACACGCAGATGGCAGCGTTTCTGCAACTTTTCCAGAGCGGCACCCGGCAAGAATTCGCAAAAGGCGAGTTCATCGTACGCCCGGGGAGCCCTTTGTCTGGCGTCTACTACATCGAATCTGGGCTGGTCAAGGCCTACGACATTACCAAATACGGCGAAGAAAACCTCCTGATCATCCGTCACAACGGCGAAATTTTGGGCCTCACCTGGGCTATCGCTGGCCGCGAACGAGAAATCATTTACACCACACTTGCCCCTACCACTGTTTGGCTGCTCCCGCGCGACCGCTTTATCGAGCATATTCACAAACACCCTGAGGCCGCCGTGCCGGTGGCCAGCATACTAGCCGACATGTTTCGTCTGCACGGCGAGCGTATTATGACACTCGAATACCGCACGGTACGCGAGCGTCTGGCGTCGTTTTTGCTTGGGATGGCCGAGCGTTTTGGCGTACCAAAAGAAAAAGGCATTTTAATAGATGTCCCCCTGCGCCACCAAGACATTGCCAGTTCCATCAGCGCCACACGCGAAACCACCAGCCGAACACTGTCTGAACTAGAGCGCAAAGGTATTGTATGCAGCGAACAATCCCGCATACACGTTCGCGACGTTGCCGCACTCCAAAGCCTAATCGAATAGCCAGCCACTGTGAGCAGTGTGTCTATTTCCAAAGCAAGACAATGTCTTCGAGTATCCGCACAATAGCTTCGTGCGGGGGAAGTGTGTTGTCGTCGTAGTAATGGTCTATCGATATCACATCTTCGATAACGTTTAGGCAAATAATTTCGTCTGCCAGCACATGCATTTGGTCAACGGCCGACACGCTGGCAAAAGGCGTCACCATTACCAGGCGCTTGATTTTGATAGGCTTTAGAAAGTCGGCGGCAGCAAGCATAGAAAACCCATTGGTTAGCCCGTCTGACACCACAACCACCACGCGGTTGCGCAATTGATCGGTGCTCAGTACCCCGCCAGCGCCGAGCAGTTCATTCATTTCAAACAACTTTTGCAGTTTTTGTTGCTCGATATAGCTAAAGAACTCTGCCTGTATTTCTTCGAGTTCGCCCGGACTATATTTGTTGTTAAAGGTCAAGCCACCAAAGTTATCTATGGAGGCCAATACTTCGGTTTCGCGAGGCAGCTGTATGGCAGAACACAGCAACATATTGATAACACAGTGCAAACGCGCCGCAATTGCCGTACCAACCATAACTGCTCCGTCTCCAAGCGCCAAAACTGCGCAGTCGTCGTAGCGATATTTTGGCTCAAGCTGATCGGCAATGAGATTTCCGGCAGTCGTACGATTGGGAAAATAATACATAAGCGTTATTGTACCCTGACTACGAAGCGGCTGTCGAATTGAGCTTGCGCAGCAGGTAAAAACGCTCGACATTGCCCTTGCTGCCCGCAACTGCCGAATCTTTTTTGTCGACAATCGTAAAATATTGCTTTGCCCACGTCTCAAAATCACGCAAAATCTCTCGCCGCATGCGGTCGTTTTTTATTACACCTTTGTGTTTGTAGCCGCTATGCTCTGCTTCAAATTGGGGCTTAACCATGGCAACCAGTACCGATTGCGGCGTCACAAGACGTGACACATGCGGCAACACCTCGCGCAGGCTTATAAACGACACGTCGCCAACAACAATATCGACGAGCTCGTGTGTAAAAAAGTCTCGTATATCGGTTTTTTCGTGCAGTTCAATCCGGCTGTCGGCTCGGAGCGTCGGGTGCAGCTGATCGGTTCCGACATCAACCGCAATCACTTTGCCCGCCCCACAACTCAACGCATACTGGGTAAACCCCCCTGTACTACTGCCCACGTCGAGCACGGTTTTATCTGCCCAGTCAACACAAAACGCCGCATCGGCGCTTTTGAGTTTAAGCGCCGCGCGACTGACGTATTGCGTTTCGACTTTTAGCTCAATGTTAGCGTCTTCAGATACAAACTGGCCCGATTTCGTCGCTTTTTTCTCATGTACCCACACCTTGCCCAGCCGTATGTACGACTCTGCTTGGCTGCGACTCGCTACCAGCTTGCGCTGTACCATAACGACATCGAGCCGCTGTTTCACCACTCGCTATTCCTTGACGCGTTCGCGGTACGCGCCCGTAGCAGTGTCGACCGAAATCACATCGCCTTGCTTGATAAACGCCGGAACTTTTATGGTTATGCCCGTTTCGAGCGTCGCGTCTTTGGTAATGGCACTGCTCGTATCGCCTTTGACGGCGTTTTCGGTGTAGGTGACCAGCAATGGCACATTTTTGGGTAGCTCAACATTTATCGCTCGCCCGTTAAAAAACTGCAGGCTCACCATGTCGCCCTCTTTTATGTACCCGGCACCGTCTCCCAAAAGCTCATCGCTCACCTCAAACTGCTCAAACGTGTCTTGGTTCATAAAATGAAACACGCTACCATCGCTGTACAAATACTGCACTGTTTGATTGGTCACATCGGCCGTTTCGAGCTGCTCGTTACCTTTAAACGTTTTTTCGAGCACTTTACCGTCGAGCACACTTTTTATCCGCACGTTTACAATACTGCCCCCTCGGCCCATCACCTTTTGGTTGTACTCCACCACCCGATACGGTTCGCCCTCTAACTGAAACAACACCCCTTTTTTCAGACTGGTAATACTTAACGCCATTGCACACTCCTTGTCTACTGTTTTACCCAGTATATCACCCCTGTTACGCCTCGTCTATAAATGCAACCCTGCTAGAAACAATTCCAAATCTTATGCCACATAGCGCTTCTGTAGAGTAGTACAGAATGTTACATCTTTCCGGACCCGGCTTTTGTATCGTAGTAGCAGTACGGCATAAAAACGAAAGGCAAGAAAATTTGACAGAGATGTGCTGCTATACAGGAGTGGGATGTGGCGTAAGGGTTGGAACTGTTTCTTACTGCAAACTGCTGGAAAGCTCGTCTACATACGCCCCAAACTGGGCTATGTCGGCCGGGCTAAAAACAGCGTCGAGCGATAGTAGCAGTGCGTGTAGTACCGCTAGGTTGTGCCTGCCCAGCTCTGCCCATTTGAGCTGCTCTGCCCGCGTCTGAGCGTAGGTGTAGTCTCGAACATCGAGTTTTATCTCGTGACACGCCAGTCGTATCTGTTGCACTGTCTGTTTTTCGGCCTGGGAAAGTTCATCGCTCGGTACATTTCGCAAAAACTCTTTAAGCAGCCGCTCGAGCTGGTGTGCCGTAGTTGTTGCGCTAGCCATTGACCAACATGCTAAAACGGTATGTCGTCGAGGTTGATCGGTTCTTCACCGACATCCTGTATGACAACATCATCCTTTTTCTTTGCTGATGCTGATTGCGCTGGTGCACTGGCCGCTTGACCCCCGCCAGAGCCGCCACCCGAACCAGTAGTTGAGCCGCCACCACTATAGCCGCCGTCACCCTGGCCCCCACGCCCGCCAAGAAAGGTTACGTCTTGTGCCACAACCTCGACTTTGCTGCGTTTTTGGCCGTCTTGTTCCCAGCTACGACTTTGCAAACGTCCGTTTACGAGACACTGGCTGCCTTTGTTTAAGTACTGCGCAACGCGCTCGCCTAACGGCCCCCAGGCCACAATATCGACATAGTCGGTTGCCTCTTGCCATTGACCGTCGGCCCCTTTATACGCTCGGTTGAGCGCAAGAGAAAAACTGCACACATTTTGGCCATTTGGCGTTTGTCTCAGTTCGGGGTCTCGGGTAAGATTCCCCATCAAGATTACTTGGTTAAAGCTTCGTGCCATTTGGGGCAACTCCCTTCCGAGGAAACTACGTCCTCATTACGTTGTACTACCACCCTACGCTCTTACCGCAAAAGCGTCAAGAGCGCGCAGACGGGGTTTTGCCAGCAGCGCACTACGCAGTCGCCACAAACGGCAGCAGTGCGATGTGCCGCGCCCGCTTGATCGCAACAGCCAAGTGACGTTGTTGGCTCTCGGTCAAACCTGTTTTTTTGCGCGATTCAATACGCCCATACTGGTCGACATAGCGCTGCAATGTTTTAAAGTCTTTGTAGTCAAAGTAGGGTACGTCTGTGCGGTGTTTAAAAATTTTGGCCATAGGGTTACTCCTCGTCTTCCTTGTCTTCCCGATCGCCACGCTTGGCGGCTTGCTCGGCTTTTTCTGCTTTCATTTTTTCGGCTTTGGCGATTGCTTTGAGGTCGGGTTTAACTAGGAGAAACCGAATCACCTCGTCGGTTATGTTCAGCACTGTTTCGACCTTGCGTAGGTTTTCGCCGGGCATGTCGAGGGTGTAAAACACGTAAATAGCGCTGTCGTGTTTTTTGATAGGGTAGGCCAGCTTTTTTTTGCCCCAGTTGTCGACATTGGCCACTACCGCTTTGTTGTCTGCAAATAGTTTTTCGACCTTAGCGGTGGCTTTGTCGAGGTCAAGCTCGAGGCCAGGGTCAAACAAAACCGCTAGCTCGTATTGTTGTGTCATGTAGAGAGTACTCCCTTGGGTTACGCCTGCATGCAGTACTGTTGATATGCTCGATACGCTACCGTTAGTCGCTGCAAGCTGAGTTAATAGTCTTGGTAGTATACCGCAAACACCCCTGTTAGTCAACAAAACCTGCCGATTTGGCAGGTTGCACACGGTGTCATAGACTTGAGCCTCGGGGGTAGAGCAGCGATTACTCCGATACAGCAGTCTCTCAATACTCTATCGGCCGTCGTTTTGCTCTACCCTTTTGGCCTGTTTGTTTTAACTCCATGGTAGTCTGACACTACAAAAAACACAAGCAAAATGTGTAGTAAAAATGTCTATCCCAATCTGTTACTCACCCAGCATACGTTGTAAATCTACCAACAAAAATTGCATACAAAAGTAGCTCTCTTGAACACATTTTTTGCCTGCACTCGACTGGTTGTACCCGTCTTATCTCGTTATGTAAAATACATCATGCATTGGGAGGCCGCTCGCAGGTACGCTACAATGTAGCGTACATGAACATAGCACGACCAATTGTAGTAACTGGTTCGATCGCAATCGATCGCATAATGAGTTTTTCGGGCAGCTACCGTGACCACCTACACCCCGAAAAGCTCGACGACGTGTCGGTCTCGGTTTTTCTCGACAGCATGGTCGATAGCCACGGTGGCGTCGCGGCAAACATTTGTTACAACCTTGCCCTACTTGGTAACGAACCATACCTAGTCGGCTCGGTCGGCACAGACGGTGCGCTCTACATGGAAAAACTCGCGCGACTCGGCATAAACATTGCCCATGTCTACGAAAGTCCGCTGCCAACTGCCGCGTTTAGCGTTATTACCGACCGCGACCAAAACCAAGTGGGTGGGTTTTACCCTGGCGCAATGTTTGACAGCCGCACCCTTAGTCTTGAGCCGTGGCAAGACCAGCAACCGCTCGTCGTTGTTTCGCCACACGACCCTGCAGCCATGCGACGCCAGATCGAACAGTGCAAGACCTACGGCTATAGCCTGTGCTACGACATTGGCCAACAGGTTAGCAATGCGCCCGCCGAAGACATTCGCGCGGGGCTAGAGGCGGCCGAGCTACTTATACTAAACGACTACGAGCTCTCGGTACTATGCAAAAAAGTCGACATTGCCGAAACGACGCTTAAAACAACCATCCCCTACGTTATCACCACTCTGGGTCCGCGTGGCTCACGCGTGGAGGGTTCGGCCGTCGCTCAGCCTCTAACCATTGCTGCCGCAAAAGCGCTTGATGTCGCCGACCCAACTGGTGCAGGCGATGCATACCGCGCCGGTTTGTGCTATGGTATTGCTCACGGCTGGGACATGCAAAGCGCCGCGCAGCTTGGCTCTGTTTGTGCCAGTTTTGCTATCGAAACAGTCGGCACACAGACACATACCTACGACAAAGACGCCGTTGGCACGCGATACTTCGACGCCTACGGTGTCAAACCACCCCTGTAACAACACCCGTAAAGGAGTTTTATGAAAGATTACAAAGTTGCCGACACTAGCCTAGCCGACTGGGGGCGCACCGAAATCACCCTCGCCGAAAAAGAAATGCCAGGGCTCATGAGCTTACGCCACGAGTACGCGACCCAGCAGCCCCTCAAAGGAGCTCGTATTGCCGGTTCGCTGCACATGACCATACAAACAGCCGTACTTATCGAAACGCTCGTCGCGCTCGGCGCAGAGGTACGGTGGTCGTCTTGCAACATTTTTAGCACCCAAGATCAAGCCGCGGCCGCCATTGCAGCCGCCGCTATACCAGTGTTTGCCTGGAAGGGCGAAACAGAGGAAGAATACTGGTGGTGTGCCGAACAAACCCTACGTTTTGCCGACGGCAAAGGGCCCAACATGCTGCTAGACGACGGCGGCGACCTTACCAGCTTGGTTCACACAAAGCATCCCGAGCTACTCGCCGACATTACAGGTGTTAGCGAAGAAACCACCACCGGCGTGCACCATCTGTACCAGATGCTAGAAAAAGGCGAGCTTAAAATCCCAGCCATTAACGTTAACGACTCTGTTACCAAAAGCAAGTTTGACAACAAATACGGTTGCCGCGAATCCCTGGTCGACGGTATTAAGCGCGCCACCGATGTTATGCTCGCCGGCAAAGTCGCCGTGGTAGCAGGCTACGGAGACGTCGGTAAAGGCTCAGCTCAGTCGCTCGCTGCCTACGGCTGCCGGGTGCTCGTAACCGAAATCGACCCTATTTGTGCGCTGCAGGCCCAAATGGAAGGCTACGAAGTGGTACTCATGGAAGACGCCGTGCGCGAAGGCGATATTTTTGTTACCACCACCGGCTGCCGCGATATTATTACTGTCGAACACATGGCCGCCATGAAAGACACCGCCATTGTCTGCAACATTGGGCATTTTGACGTCGAAATTCAGGTTGAAGCACTCGGCAACGTAGCGGGCATACAAAAAACCACCATAAAACCCCAGGTCGACCTCTACACCTTCCCCGACGGCCACCGCGTGATTTTGCTCGCTGAGGGTCGTTTGGTAAACCTTGGCTGCGCCACTGGCCACCCCAGTTTTGTGATGAGCAATAGCTTTTGCAACCAAGTTCTCGCCCAAATTGAGCTCTGGACCAAAGACTACCCCCTCGGCGTCCACATGTTGCCCAAAGCCCTCGACGAAAAAGTCGCTCGCCTGCACGTCGAAGCCCTAGGTGGCAAACTCACCACACTCACCCCCGCACAGTCAGACTACCTCGCAGTCCCCCCAGCCGGCCCCTACAAACCCGATCATTACCGGTACTAGTCCCCATCTTCCAACGTATCCTCCACAACCGATACGGTACAGCCACTCTGGGCAGTTCAATCTACGCTATTTTCTTATCTGTTATCAATAAAGTACATGGAGTCGCACTCCATGTACTTGACCTATTTTATGGAGTGTTGTACCATGTAGTTATGCATATTATCCCTCGCTTTTACGATAATCTCGGTCATTTTATGAAGCCCGCCCGCGTTACCGTGCTCTATGGGCCCCGGCGCGTCGGTAAAACAACACTTGTTTCTCACTATATCGCATCTCGTGACAGCGTAGACGGGCTGCTACAGGTGACAGGCGACAACATTGTGGTGCGCGACCTCTTCCACTCCCAAAACCTATCCAAACTGCTTGCCTGGGCAGAAGGCAAAGACACCATTTTTATCGATGAAGCTCAGCGTATACCAGGCGTGGGCTGGGGGCTAAAAATACTCATAGACACTCGTCCCGAACTCGTCATTATAGCAACCGGCTCAGCTAGTTTTGATATTGCCAGTAAACTTGGTGAGCCTCTTACTGGTCGCCAAACTCCCTTGCAGCTTTTCCCTATCGCACTGCTCGAACTACGGACACAACTCAACGCTTACGAACTACAGCAAAAACTTGCTGATTTCCTTATATACGGTATGTACCCGGAGGTACGAACAGCGCAAACGGCGAAAGACAAGCGTTTTATACTAAAAGAGTTGGTTTCATCTTATCTGTTCAGAGATATTTTAGAAATTGACCGAATAAAACATTCGCACCTCCTGAAAGATCTGCTAACACTTGTAGCCCTTCAGGTTGGCAGTGAAGTCAGTCTAAACGAACTGGCAAATCGGCTCCATATCGACACCAAAACAGTTGCACGGTATCTGGATTTATTTGAAAAAAGCTTTATTTTGTACAATATACGCGGTTTTAGCCGTAACTTACGCAGTGAAGTTACCCGAACGAGCAAATACTATTTCTACGACACCGGTGTGAGAAATGCTCTTATAGACAACTTTAACCCCCCAGAAAAACGTAACGACTTAGGCGGACTATGGGAAAATTTTGCCGTTATGGAACTCTTGAAGACCCGCTCGTACCACGCTCTGGGCGGCCATCTCTACTTCTGGAGAACCTGGGAGCAACAGGAAATTGATATTATAGAAGACCGGGGCGGCAAACTCTACGCGTACGAATGTAAATGGAACAACGCAGCAGTGCGCAAACACTCGGCGCCGTCTCAATTTCGCCAAGCCTACCCCACTGCATCGTATACAGTAGTTACCCCCGCCAATCTTTTAAAAATTATCGCGCCTCAATAACATTTCACAAAAAGACTCCCTACAGAGCCCGTCTTCATTCCTGCAGAGCATGAGACGTGGTGAAAAATAGGGAGGTTCTTTATGCTACCGGGAGAGGTATTCGTCGCGAGCGGTAGGTTCGACGGGAACACCGTAGTCGTCAAGGTCGGCACCAGAGTCATCAGCACTAGCAGCACCACTGCCGCCAAACACTTGGTCGAGGCTGCTCACCAGTACGTCGCGCGGGCGAGAACCGTCGGCCGCACCAATAATCCCCTGCTCTTCCATTTCTTCCATGAGCCGCGCCGCCCGGCCGTAGCCTATGCGCAAACGTCGCTGTAGCAGCGAGGTAGAGGCCTTGCGGCTCTCGATCACCACGCGCACGGCGTCACGAAACATGTCTTCGTCGGCGCTGCTACCGTGAGGGTCTTCGCTTACAACCACCCCGCCCTTGCCAATCTGCACCGGCTGACTAACCACCTCGTCGTTGTAGTCGGGCGCGCGCTGTTCGCGCAAAAAGTCGTTGACCTTGGTCGATTCTTCGTCGCTAACAAACGCGGCCTGAACCCGTTTTGGCGCCGGCATGTCGGTGGTAAGTAGCAACATGTCGCCACGACCCAAAAGCTTTTCGGCACCCCCCATGTCGATTATGGTGCGGCTGTCGACCTGACTCTGCGTCGAAAAAGCAATTCGCCCCGGCACGTTTGCCTTAATAAGACCGGTTATAACATTGACGCTCGGGCGCTGCGTGGCCAGTATAAGGTGTATACCCGCGGCGCGCGCCTTTTGCGCTATACGCACAATCAACGCCTCGACGTCGCGTGCCGCCATCATCATCAGGTCGCTCAGCTCGTCGATTACTATCACCACGTAGGGCATGCTGTCTTGGTCTTTCAGGTTGTTAAATTCCTCTATATTGCGTTTTCCCACCCCCGCCATGGTTTTGAGCCGGCGCTCCATTTCGGCCACGGCCCATTTGAGCGCCGAAATCGTGCGCTCTGGCTCGTTGATTACTGGGGTTAGCAAATGGGGAATGTCGTTGTACGGTGTTAGCTCGACTTGTTTGGGGTCGACCAAAATAAGTTTGAGGTCTGAGGGCGAATTGCGGTACAGCAGGCTGGTAAGTATGTCGTTAATCATTACCGATTTACCCGACCCAGTCTGCCCCGCCACAAGCAGGTGCGGCATACGGGCAAGGTCGGCCACAACCGGGTGCCCCACAATGTCTTTACCAATGGCAAATGTCAGCGGCCCCTTGGCCTCGTTCCACTCACGCGACTGCAAAATAGAGCTTAGCCGCACTGTCGCGCCCTTAACATTGGGCACCTCTATACCAACCGCGCGCTTGCCCGGAATAGGCGCTTCCATGCGTATGCTCGTTGCGGCCAGGTCAAGCGCCAGGTTGTTTTCGAGTGCGGTTATTTTGGTCAGCTTTACCCCTGTTGGTGGGCGCAGGGTGTACTGGGTAACGCGCGGCCCAATGTTTGCGCCTTCCATTTCGACGTCGATGTTAAAGTTGCCATATGTCTCTTTTATGGTGCGGGCATTTGCCTCGACGTTGCCTGCGTCGGCTTTGTCTTGACGCTGGTCGAGCAAATCTACCGCTGGCAGTTGCCAGTCAGGATCGCTGGCGGCCGTTAGGGCCTGGTGGTTTTCGTTTGCAGACATTTTTTGTGCAGTGTTGCGGAAACTACTGCGGTGGATGTTTTCTTTTGGCACGTGGTCTTCGTTGTGTTTAACCACTGGCACACCCTCGTTTAGCTTAAACCCACTCTCGGCCGCCTTAGCTTTGAGCGCGGCTAGCTCGCCGTCTGCATCTTGGCGCTCACCACGCTGGAAAAGCCGCCCCAGACCGAGCAAACTTTTGGGCGATATACCAAATGCAAAAAAGAATGTAAGCAGTCCAAAAGCAAAAAACAGCAAGCTGGCCGGAACCTTGTCGAGCGCCCCCAGCGCCGCGTCGCCCACTAGACTACCCGCCTCACCACCGTGGCTGGTCGGCTCGGTTACCCCAGGCTGGGTGTTTGCAAATGCGGTAAAAAACCAAGCAGACGCCAGCACCAAAAAAGTATACATGCTAAAAATTTTGCCCTTGGGCAGGCGATGGTCGTCGGCCGTAAACTTATAGTATCCCCAGTACAGCAAGGTAATCGGCACCAACCACGCTGCCCAGCCAAACAGCCACGCCACCCCGCCAAACATTGCCTTTGGCAGCGTACCCCCCGCGTTAAACCCACCCAAAAAAATAAACAGTGCCGCCAGCACAAACACCACCGCCAACACATAGCCCACCACCGGTGACGGTGCTTTTTGCACCGGGGCGGCTACCTTTTTTTTAGTTTGCTTTTTCTTTTTTGCCATATTGCTTTTGATTATACTGGTTTATTATTATCTGGTCCAGCCGCGAGAGCATCTCTTAGACGCTGCTGAGCAGCGTCTAGCTCTTTGTCGCTAATCAGCCTATTCCCTCTTTTTCAGGATCAAGCATTGCACTCAAAGCCGCTTTAGCTGCAGTTAGTTCTGCTGCACGCATACCCTTTAACACGTCGGGAAGAGCTTCCCCAAGCACAAGCGGATCTCGACCTGGACCATATGGCTGAGAAGAATCGATCATAGACACTATTATAGCAAAAATTACAACTTAAGTCAACAAGCTTATGGTAGTATAGTTTGACTCTGACCCACATTAACTTTCTGGGCGTCATCTTGAGCGAAGTCGAAAGATCCCGTTAGTAATGCGCCCAGCGAGATCTCTCCACTTCGGTCGAGATGACAATGGGATAGAAAGTTCATGTGGGTCAGAATTTGACTATGATCTCTTGAAATTGAGCGGAAGATGGTGGTAACGCCTGGCAAGGGCACGGTCAAAGGTGAGGAAAGTGTCGCAGCCACTGCGAAGCGCCGTAGCAACCTGCAGGGCGTCTTCAAAATCTCGCCCTTTTTCGTGTCTAAGCGCCCATTCGTAATCAGTTCTTGTCACATCTACAATGGTTTTATCGGCAATCGCTGTCTCAATGACGCTATCGGCAACATTTTCAAGCCGACAAAAATGCCAGACAAGATGAACTGTCAACATCGATATTACAGATACATCTGCTTCTCCGAGCATCTTGGCTGCGTCTCGCATACGCGGGCGCTGCAAAATCAACTCAAGTATGACGTTTGCGTCAACGTATACCATACTTTTCGGCCATAGTTTCTCTATAAAGCTGCTTTATACTTTTGTTTTTATCTAGTGTGCCGTTTGAGGTTTCGGCAGCCCGAGCAGCAAGGTCTAAGAAATACTGTGTTCCCTTTGGCTTTGGCTGTCGAGTAACTGCTTCACTGCTGACCGTAACAACAGGTTTTGACCTGGAAATCACCGTCAGTTTTTGCCCTTCCGCAATGCGGCGGAAAAACCCCGGCAAATCCCTTCGCACCTCTTGGATAGAAATCGTGTCGTATGTATTCATAACTTTAAAGTTACCTCAAACTAACTTTAAAGTCAAGTAGCTCACAGACAGCCTCTGGCTTACCAAATTCACTGGAATAGCAAGATTTCAGTGAGTAACAGACCGCTCATTTCCGTATAACCTCGCCGACGTTTGAGAATTTGACCATTTGGTCATTACTGACTAGCTGCGCTAGTCAACGCGGGGGTCTTGGTTGAGGAGGCGTTCGCGCATGGCCTGGAACCGGGCTTGCTGCTCGGCGGCAATTTGCTCTGGGGTTTTTTGCGGTTCGGCGGGCTTGTCGGGGCGAGCATGTTTAGTGTCTGGCTGTTTTTCGGCCTTGCCGCCCAGTATGTTAACCACGGGGATAACAATCGGGCTGCGACCAGTCTGTTCAAACAAATAGTGGGTAATATGGTCTTTGATCTCGGCTTTAAACCGGTCAATGTCGATGCGTTTAAACCGCTGCTGCACCGCGCGTCGCACTTCGTTGCGCAGGCCATTCATAATCTCTTCTTGCTCACGCATATAAATAAACCCGCGGCTAATAATATCTGGACTCGTCATAAGACTACCAGTTTTTTTGTCGACGGTCAGCACAACGGCAACGAGGCCTTCTTCGGCGAGTAAAACTCGGTCTTTGACAACCACATTGCTCACAAGTGCCCCTGTTTGATCAACCAGTATCGTCCCGCTTGGCACTTCGCCAATAAGCTCCATTTTGTCTGGTGTGAGGGCAATAACCTCGCCGTTAACCGCGTTCAGACAGTTGGCGCGCGGTATGCCCTGCTCGATCGCCAGCGTAATATGGCGCTGCTTGACCCGATACGCCCCGTAGATCGGAATAAAAAACTTGGGTTTGGTCATTTGAATCATCTCGGCGTATTCGTCTTGACTAGCGTGACCAGAGACGTGCAGCGGCCCCACGTGGTCAATGTCGTGGTTGCGGTGCTCAAACACGTGCACGTTTTTGCGCACTAGGTCGTCGACCATTTGGCCGATAAGCGCGTCGTTGCCGCTTTCGGGTATGGGTGTGCTCGACAGTATTACGGTGTCTTGCTCCTTAAGCTTTATGTGCCGGTGTTCGCCATTTGCCATACGTTGCAGCGCCGAAGACGGCTCGCCCTGGCTCCCCGTACAAATCACCACCAGCTTGTCGTCGCTCATGCCCGGCACCGATGCAATAGGCACAAACGTGCCTTTGGGGATTTTCATAAACCCGTGACGCACTGCCATTTCGAGCGTGCTCACCATGCTACGACCGTCAATAGCGACTTTGCGCCCGTGGTGCACGGCGGCGTTCACGATCATTTGTATACGGTTCATGTTGGTGCTAAACACACCCACAAATATTCTGCCCGGCGCTTGGTTCATAATGTCGACAAAACTTTGTTCGATGGTGCTCTCGCTGGGTGTACGCCCAGGTCGTTCCACTGTGGTCGATTCGCTTAGCAGCGCAAGTACGCCCTCGTTGCCCAACTCGATAAGCCGTTCCATATCGGTTCGCTCATGGTCAAGCGGCTGCGGGTCAAACCGAAAATCGCCGGTGTTAATAATGCGCCCAACCGGCGTGTCGAGCACCACAATAGTACTCCCCGGTATAGAGTGCGTCACTCGCACCAGTTCAACGTAAAACTCACCGATTTTGAGGCGTTCGTGCGTGTCTTCATTCATTTGCACGGTACGCAGTTCAAACCCGTCGGGCATGGGCAGCCCAAAGTTTTGAAAAATCTCTTCGACGCGACCAATGGTAAATTTGCTGCCGTAAATAGGCGCCGGAAACTTGGGCACAATATGCGGCAGGCCACCAATGTGGTCAAGGTGACCGTGAGTAATCACGTAGGCACGTAGTTTGTGACGGATTGTCTCGAGGTAGGCAGTGTCGGCAATACCGTAGTTTATCCCGGGCAAGTCGACGCTAAGGTCGTTGCCGCAGTCGATAATAACTGCGTCGCGCACGTACTCGACCAACATCATGTTTTTGCTCCCACCGCCGTCCATGCCGCCAAGGCCAATCACCTTCAGTCGCGGTGAATCGTCGATAAAGTTTGCACGACGATTTTCGTCGACCTGGGCAGGCATGTACTGGTTGGCAACGCGCTGGGCGTCCATTTGCGTGCGTTTTTGGGCGCGCACGGCCGCCCCACGACTCACCGTCGGCCTTTTTTCGCCCGTCTGATTACTACCATTGCTGGATGCAGTATTCCCGCCGTTTTTACCGCGGGACTGACTTCGACCTCTGTTGCCTTCACTTCGTTGCCTGTTTTGTGGCTTCCGGCCTCCTTGACTTCCCTGTCCTGTCGAATGACGGGGTGACTCGTTGACTCTATTTCCGTTGTTTTCCATATGTTCTCCTTTTCTTTACTGCTGTCATCTTGAGCGAAGTCGAAAGATCTTCTGCAAGGTTTCTCCACGGAGCCCGCCCCGTGCTACGACACGGAGGTCGAAATGACAGTGGTATTTTATACGTTTATTGTTGGTTCCTTTATTCGTCCTTCTTTATGCGTCATTCATTCTCTGCCAATCTTCTCTAAAATCGCCGGTATAAGCGCAAAGTCCTCGAGCAGTGTTGCGCGCATACCGCCGTTATAGAGAGCTGCTGCCGGGTGATACAAGGGCAAAACCACTAGCTCCATCATGTCCCCGCTCTGATTCTGATTCTCATTGTTACTCTCGACTCCTGAACCTTGTCGGAGGACGGGGTGACTCATGGGCTTCTTGACTCTAATTCGTTTTGGCTTGCCATGGTCTGCGCTAATGTGCAAATCTGGTATAAATATACCACCGCTATGTCGCCCCAGTGTCACAACAATCTTTGGCCGTATAATCTCTAGTTGCTCTTGCAGGTACGGCAAAAAAGCTTTCTTTTCCTCGGGCAGCGGGTCACGATTATTCGCCGGCCGATATTTCACGATGTTTGTGATGTAAATGTCCTTGCGTTTCATGCCAATGCTCGCCAGCATTTCGTCTAGAAACTTCCCACTCGCCCCCACAAAAGGCTTCCCCTGCAGGTCTTCCTGCTTGCCCGGTGCCTCACCGATAAAAAGCACGTCTGCATCAGGATTCCCATCGCCAAACACCAGCTGCGTAGCCCCGGCTTTTAGCTCTGGCGTAATTCCCGAAGCCTCTATGCGCGCTTTGAGCTCACACAGTTGGTGGTGCTGGTCCATACGGTGTCGCTGGCCTTTCGAGAGATTGTAACTGTTGTGTTTGTGTAGGAACATCTTTTACCATAAACGTGAGTGCAACGGCAGCCAGTACAAGATGCGCTATTGACGCAACATTTGCGATTATACTAGAAACCTGAACAATCGCTCCAGAACCATCCCCAGGTGGCTGTCCCATGATTGCGGCCAGGAGTGACTGCGTGCTGTTAGGCGCGTCACCAAACTCTACCATCGTCAACCCGGCAACAAACATGCAAAACAGCAGCCCTATAAACGCACGCTGCACAGGCTTGCTCATCACGTAACCCTGCTGATTTTTATGACGCAGCATCAGGCCTGTGACGGTTATATATACGCCGGCCCATGGCATATAAAACAAAAAGCCAACAAACAAAAGCCAGCCACCAACCCCAAAAAAAGCTCGGCCAATCGTTATCCACACGACCATAAGACACAGTAGTAAGATTAGTCGTCTCTGCACTCGAGGCCGCGGCGGTACTGGCGGCCGCAGTTGGGCTGGAGCCTGAGCCACTGGTACAGTCGGTGCTTGCACCACGTTTTGTGGCGGTGGCGACGGTTGGGTTGTGACTGGTTGTTGTGCCATAGTAGACCTCTTCGTTATGTTTGTGGCCGCAGATATGGGTGTGGCTTGCCCTGTTCCAGACGTGCGGTTGTTTACTTTTTAGGCAGACTTCTTATTACCATTCATCTCGCGGGCGGCGGCTTTCATGCTAAGTTGCAAGCGACCACGGTCGTCGATAGCCACGAGTTTTACGGTGACAAGGTCGCCTTCTTTGACGACGTCGCTCGGCTTACCAACTCGCTCTTCGCTCATTTCGCTCACGTGCACCAAGCCGTCTTTGCCGGGCATAATCTGCACAAATGCACCAAAGTCGAGCACTGACACTACCGGTTTGTCGACGTATATCTTACCAACCTCTGGTTCTTCGACAATACTGGCAATCCAGTCTTTGGCTTTTTGTATGGCCGCGCCGTCTGGGCTAGCAATCATAACAGTGCCGTCGTCTTTAATGTCGATCTCGGTGCCGGTTTCGGCCGTAATACGCTGAATCGTCTCGCCGCCCTTGCCAATAATCTCGCGAATCTTGTCGGGGTTTATCTGCACGGCTTCGACGCGCGGCGCGTATGGGCTCATTGTTTCGCGCGGGGCAGCAATGGTTTCGAGCATGTGTTTGAGTATGTGCGCTCGACCGGTTTTGCCCTGGTCAATCGCAGCCTTAAGCGTTGAAACCGGCAGCCCGTGGACTTTCATGTCCATTTGCAGTGCCGTAATGCCTTTTTCGGTGCCGGTGACTTTAAAGTCCATGTCGCCCGCAAAATCTTCGGCGTCGGCAATATCGCTTAGCACGTAAAACTTGTCGCCCTCGGTCATGAGTCCCATGGCAATCCCGCTCACAGGGGCTTTCAGTGGCACACCTGCGTCCATTAGGGCCAAACAGCTACTACAAGTGGCCGCCATGCTGGTTGAGCCATTTTGGCTCATAATCTCGGTAACGCTTCGGATGGTGTAGGGGAAATCTGCCTCACTTGGCAGCACCGGCATAATCGCTCGCTCTGCCAGGTAACCATGACCTATCTCGCGCCGACCCGGGCTGCCAAGACGACGAACTTCGCCAACCGTATAGCCCGGTGCGTTGTAGTGGTGCATGTAGCGCCGCTCACCGCTTATTTCCATGGTGTCGACCATTTGGGCGTAGCTAAGTGGCGCCAGGGTAACGATATTCATGCCCTGCGTCATCCCGCGGGTAAACAGACTCGAGCCGTGCGCTCGCGGCAACAGCCCCACCTCTGAGCTCAATGGGCGAATCTCGTCGAGCTTACGGCCGTCTGGGCGCACGCCATCTTCGATAATCCCACGCCGCACGTCTTTGTGCATGGCCATGGTAAAGGCTTCGTCGTACTCGTCGCGAGCAGCCTCGTAGCCGTCACCAAGCTGTGCGGCCATAGCCTCGTGGAAATCCCAGCGCAACTGGTTCACCAGCTCGTTGCGTTCGGGATACGGCCGGCGCAACCCCTCACCCAGCTTACCTTTGACCCACGCGTCAACCGCACCCTGCACGGTTTCGTCTGGCAAAACCAAGGTGTAGTCTTGGGCGGTCGGCGCAACTTTGGCGGCAAGCTCTTTTTGCAGTGCCACTGCCGGCTGATACATTTGGTAGGCCCACTCTAGCCCTCCGACTACAACGTCTTCAGAGACTTCGTTTGCTCCTGCCTCGACCATGGTAATACCGCTTTCGATCCCTGCGACCACAAGGTCAAGGTCGCTCACTTCGCGCTCTTCGGGTGTCAAAAAGGCTTTGTACTCGCCGTTTACCCTTCCAACCCGCAGCCCCGCAACTGGACCGTCAAACGGCGTCCCCGTAAGCATAAGCGCGCTGCTAGCGGCAATCATGGCAATAGCATCTGGCCGAAAACTCGGGTCTAGGCTAAGCACACTGGCGACAACCTGCACCTCTTGGCGGTACCCTTTGGGGAAAAGTGGGCGAATTGGGCGGTCTATTAGCCGGCCTATCAAAATCGCTTCGTCGCTCGGGCGGCCTTCACGCTTAATAAATCGGCTGCCGCTAATCTTGCCCGCTGCGTAAAATTTCTCTTCGTAATCAATACTCAGCGGAAAATAGTCGAGCTGCACTGGCCGACTGCCGACCATTGCCGTTCCCAGCACCACGGTGTCGCCGTAGCGTACCAGCACACTGGCGGTTGTACGAAACCCAACGCGGTTAACCTCTAGCGTCAACGGTTTCCCGCAAAACTCTGTCTCGACGACGACCAGCGTTTTACCATAAGGATTAATAGTCTTGGTAGTAGTTTCGGCCATAGAAGCCTCCTTGTTTATTGTTCGGTTACAAGATCCAACTCTCCGGTAAGCCCTGTGTGCTACCTGGAGCGCTGATGTCCTGCCCCGAACCTTACTATGAAATACTAAGTTCTAAGCACTAAATTCTAAACAATGTTTGAAATTCAAATGCTCAAATCCCGAAACAATCTGTTCCAAATTTGGTTATTTGAGATTGTTTAGGATTTCGATATTCGAATTAGAATTTTTAAGGTTAGCGTCTAATACCCAGCTTTTTAATAAGGTCCAGATACGCCTGCCCGTTTTCGGCTGCAATATACTGCAGCAAACGCTTGCGTTTACCAACCAGCTGCAACAGTCCGCGGCGGGCGGCAAAATCTTTTTTGTTCACTTTCAGGTGCTCGGTCAGTTCCCGTATGCGCTCGGTAAATATACCCACCTGCACGGCCGCACTACCCGTGTCGCCCGTACTTTTTTGCAAATCCTTTACTATACCACTCTTTTTTTCAGCTGAAATCATACGCTGTTATATATTCCTTCCCAAAATGTTTTAGAGACTACTGATGGCGTTACCGTCCACTATACCACACCCCACCCCTGATTGCAACAAAAGTCTCCTCCAACCAAATATGCGGTCGACACCTTATGTATGAGCTAGCTATATGCCCTACTCAAACACCGTCACAAAGTATGGTCTAAACAAATAGTTGGCGTCCCAGCGCTCGGTCCTACACATGCACACCCTAACATAGTCTGTAAGCCAGAGTGCAGTACTATAGGCCAAGCTGTGCGAGATACTGGTCGGTTAGCGCCATAGCGTTGGCCTCTATCCGCTGTGCGTCAGCAATGGACTGTACCGACTCACTATCCATCTGCCAGCTGCTACCCGAGACAGTTTCCCAGGTGGTGTTTGGGTCCTCTGATTTGCCGAGTTCATTGGTGTTGACAATAGAAACTTCCCAGCCCGTCCTGTGCGTACTTGGGCTGTCACTGCCCAACTGCCGCTCTTCAGGCGCGGTAAAGCTTACACTGTAGGGCTGACCTTCACTAAACATGTCGATGTGGAGGCTTTTGATACCTTGAGAGGGGTCAATCTTGCCGTTCCCGTCTTGGTACGCTGTCACAATCACCTGGCTCGCTGAGCCACCGTACTGCGGGTTGTGCTGGTACCGGCCCCACCCCTTATTATTACCATCCTTCCATTTGTCGTTTTGTGGGTTATAAAAGTCAAAGTAACCGATTTGCGATGGGCCATTTGCAACAACGCGCTCGCCCGCGCTCTGTACAAAAGCGGCAATTCGCTCGTTACGCTCTGGACTCGCGACATAATTGGCAATCTGCTCTTCTGGCGTAAGCTTTTCGACACTCTTGACCGCTTTTGCAGCCTGGGGCGCCGCTACCTCAACTGATGTCGTCACTGCTGGCCGAGGTTCGCCAGGCTCACTGCAGCCAGTTGCACCCAGTGCGATGCTTGCTGTTAAGACTGCGGCAGTTGCAGCTCGCGCGGTCCGCCCTGTTTTTTCATGACCAGTTAGGCCCTGTTTAGGTGTTGTGTTGTGTTGTGTTGTGTTGTGTTGTGTTGTGCTTTCATAGCCACATAGTAGCAAGCTTTTGTGTTTTTGTCAATGTGCTTGTGGTGTGGTGGTGTTAGGTTTGCTTACGGGGTGTTTGGGTTTATGCCACATGTACGGCGTTACAGCCGTTTTTGTAAGACCTCGTCAAATGTCTGGACCGATACGACCGTTCCAGATTGTTTGAGCGCAACAAGCCAGCTGTCTTCAAAGCTTAGTGGGTGCTCACGACCAAAAATCTGGATTGTTGCCGCAACAAGCTCGCGGTCTGGCACATGCATACGTTCGTCATGTATTAACGCCGTCATCCAACGCACTATGTCTTGTTTTTCGTACTGATAGATGCTTTTCAATACGTACGTGCACTCTTCTCGTGCCGGCACCCCCCAGATCTCCAGAAAGTTGTACAAGACCAGGTCTAGTTGTTGTAGCAATACCAACTGGAGGTGTGTATGACATCTGCGTCTATCCTTATATAAGATACCAGTTTGTACCGTCTGACAAATAGTCTTTGCTCTGCCATTGCAGGCTAATCGTGTCTGATGCTGCACCGTCGATTGAGCCAGACTGCGGCGAAATAGTAATATCGTTGGTCCCTGCGGCAACTTTTTTCACACACACCATTGCGCCTTTTACCGCAGCCGGCAGGGTTACGGTAACGGGTGCCGATGGGTTGTTCATGAGTATGTAGTCGTGATCAACCGCCGTATAGTTGGCCGATTTCGAGACAATATTGTACGACCCAGGCGCAGCTTGCCACGTAGCATTGCCCGTAGCGTCAGATGTCAAAACCTTACCAGCCGCTAGTGAACCGCCGGTAACTTGCAGGCTGGGCGCAACCAGTGTGCCAGTCATGGTGTCACCGGCTTTTTTGACGGCCGTTGCGTCGCTAACCGCGGCCCATTTTACCCCTGTTGCTTGTGCGGCATCGGCCACCAATGCTTGGCCATCACTGCCTACCGGCAGACGCGTCGTTGCTGTTGCGCCACGAACCATAAGATCGCCCTTGGTCGTGGTTGGGTCAGTAAACCCTCCCGCGGGGGTTGCCCACGTGCCGTCACCGCGTAAATAGGTCGTACTGCTTGCCGTACCCGAACCAAGACGAATCGCTGCAATCGTGCCCGAGCTAATGTCGCCCGCGGCATGGGTATGCGTTACATCTGCTTTGTTGGCAAGCGACGGCACGGTCGGAAGGTCGGCGGTACCACTCAGGTCGCCCGCAAGCTTTACAATACCTCGAGAAAGCGTGGTCGCCGGCCCTGTCGGGGGAGTATATGACATAGGTTACATCCTCTCGTGTTTTAGACGCAGTACCATTGCGTACCGTCACTCATAAAGTCTTGGCTATAGTACAGTTGGCCGCCGGGTATTTCGATACCCACCGATGGAGACGCGCCGTCGATTGTTTGGCCCTTGACCACAATCGCGTTATTGGTGCCAAACATGCGTTTTACCGAAACAGTTGCCCCGACAACCGGAGCTGGCAGTATAATATCGAGCGCACCACCCGAAACATTTGCCAAAATGTATTGACCGTTCGTAGCACTGTAGGGCGACTGAGCCGATGTCACCGAAACAAAGCTAACCGCCGCGCCGCCGCCTGCAGCATCGGCGCCCCACACAATAGTGCCCGTTCCCAGGTCGTATTTAAGCACCTGACCATCGCTCGGCGAGTTTGTCGTAACTGCGACCCCTCGTATGCCTGTGACAGCGGGGGCTGCGGCTGTTCCACCAAAATCGCCCGCCAGTTGCACGACACCTTTGACGCTGCTCGTTGCGTCGACGACACTGGTTCCCGTACCAACTGTGCCAGGGCCCCATGTGCCAGCGTTAAACACCAACGACTGACCATCGCTTGCACCAGAAGCACTTACGTCAGACAGACTGTCGAGCGTATGAGTATGCGCAGTGTTTGCTTTGCCTGCCAGGGCTGTGTCTACCTCTGTTTTTGTGTAGGTTGTGGCGGTGTTTGCTTTGCTGGCAATAAGGTTATTGGTGGCCGTGTCGAGTTTGGCTGCGGTAATCGCGCCGTCTTGCACCTTTACTGTGGTGACGGCGTTTGCCGCCAATTCTGTTGCACCCACAACGCCGGTGGCTAGCTGAGCATTGCTCGCAGTACCCGTTAGGTCTCCGCCCATTGCCGGATCTCCACCGCCTACAGCAGGTGTTGCCCACGTGCCATCGCCGCGCAAATAGGTCGTACTGCTTGCCGTACCCGAACCCAGCACAGAGGCCGCAAGCGTACCCGAAGTAATATCGGTCGCCGCGTGAGTATGAGTAGTGTTGGCTTTGCCTGCCAGACCTGGCACGGTCGGGGCAGTCGCTGTCCCTCCCAGGTCGCCGGTCAGCTGCACAATACCTTTTGCTGTCGTCGACGCATCGGCAACCGTACCGCCGACTGCAGTTTGCCACGACATGCCACTCGGAGAAGCAGAGTCTTTGGCAAGCACCTGACCATCGGTGCCACCAGTCGGTGCAAGCGCAGTCTCGTCCACAGCACCTGGCGCAATGGCCGTGGTGGTGACAATATTATCTTTTAGCGTTCCGTCTGCTTTATGAACTTGGGATAAATATTCATTGAGTATTGCCCCCCAAGTTCCGTCATCACTCCCCGGCGTTGGTAATCGTGCTGCCATAAACCTTGCCCCTTTGCTTGCTTAGCTATCAGTGCGTTATATAAACGTTAGCTGTATCATAAAACGTTACCGCCTATCCAGTCAACCTAACCTTGCCCACCTACCGGACGTCCCCCCAGAAATTAGGCTTCCAGTTCTAAGAGTGCCGCCTTGATCTTTTCGGCATCTAGTTCTTGGGGAGGCACCGCATGTTCTACCTGGTACGCGCTAACACGGGTTCGGCGTAAAGCCGACATATACGCCCCTGTCTCGAGCCGCTCGCCGATATCTGCCACCAGTGACCTCACATACGTTCCGCTGCTCACCGTCATTTCGAGCGCTACGTACGGATAGCTGTACGCAGTCATTTGCAGCGCATAGACCGTAACCTTTTGCGGTTTAAGCTGCGGCACCTTGCCGGCCCGGGCAAGGTCGTAGGCACGTTTGCCCTCGATTTTTTTGGCACTAAATGCCGGTGGCGTCTGCATAATAGTTCCGGTAAACTCCTTGAGTGCGCGTTGCAGAGCCAGCTCGGTTGGCACGCTTGGTGAAACGGCTGTTTTTTCGCCCTCTTCGTCGCCGGTAGTGCTCGTTTGCCCCAGTTTCATCTGTGCCACATAGGTTTTATTGACGCTAGTAAGCCCTGCGGCGCGGCGGGTGTACTGTTTGCCCACCAAAACGACTAGCAAGCCCGTCGCCAGCGGGTCAAGCGTCCCGGTGTGGCCAACTTTGCAATTGCGCGGTTTTTTGCCCTCGCTCGTTGCCACTATTTTACGCACATAGTTAACAACGTCAAAAGATGTCCAGCCAGACGGTTTATCAACCAAAAGTATTCCTTCCATTGCTACCAGTATGACACACCCCTACAAAACAGCCTGACTACACCCCTTGCCCCACCCATCGATTCCCATTTTTTACTCGATAGCGTAAAAAATGGGAATCTGCGCCATGCCAGACGTTTACGTCGGGTTCGGGTTAATTCAGTACTCAGACACTCGGAAAGACCTTGCATTTCAGGTTGCAAAAAGGTACACAAGCGGTGGCGTTACATAGGGATCGGTGGCGGCGGTACTGGTGGGGGGGGCGGCAGGCCATCGTCCGACTTTTGCGAAGGCATTACGCCGGGGAACACGCTTGGGGGCTGGTTTGCGGCAACAGTATCTGGCTGGACATTCGGGAAAGACAGCGGTGTCATTTCTGTTTTTGCCGCTTTCGCCTCGGGCGACTCCTGGCTCGGCGTTGTGGTTTTTTCGGGAGCAACAATCACTTGTTCGTCCTCGGGCACTTTTTCTGAACCGTGCAACTGACCAAGCGATTGTGCGTTCAGCGCCACAATTGGATCTGGCGTATCGACCGCGCTTGGTACAGCCCGCAGCGCTGCTTCCACTGCATCTCGTGCATCATCGACATCAACTGGTTTCGGTGGGTCGACTGGCGGGGCCACAGAGTCGTTAAGTGTATGGGTGCTACCTACTTTTTGCTCAATATCTTGCAGTGTTTGCTTGGCTGTGTCGATAAAGTCTGGTGGCTCAACACCCTCATCCTCCACCGCAATCTGCTCACCCACGGCCGGGGCGCTCTGTTGTGCTGGTGGCGGAGTCGCGTCTGTGGTGGTCTGCGCTACTAGCTCGTCTTGTGGCTGAGGCGGCTTTTGTGTTTGCACAAGTGGCGAAAGCGGATCATGTGCCGGCGTCGTTGGTGCGAGCCAGTCGTCAGGTTTTTTTGCTGGCTCTGGCGGCGTCAAAACAGCTTGATCCAGGTCGGTTTTCGGCGCGTCAACTGGCTCAACATTTGGCACCGGACTCGACTCGGCAGTTAGCTCAGTGCTCGCAGCACCGCTGGTGTCTGTATGGGAAAGCATTGGCGTCTCTACCGGAGGCAATGTCAGCTCATCGACACTAGAACCAAGTGTCTCTTGCGCGGTATTTGCCGTGAGGTCACCACCATGTGATGGCGGCTGAATCACTCGCTCGCGCCCTATTCGTGTCGTTTCTGTACTACGCATAGTAGCCGGCGGAGGCACCATGTCAGCATTGTTGTCTCCGGTAGTTTTTGCGGCGCCGAGCTCAGGCAAATCTGGCGTCAACTGCGCCTCGGCCTCACTTGATTGTGGCTGACTAAAGAATTTTCCTTCGGCATCGACGCTAATTTGTGGCGACGGTTCAGGCGGCTTTTTGGCTGCAACAGCCTCTTGTGCCAACCCATCGTCAGTAGGCTCTTCTGGCTCTGGTGTTTCTGCGGGCACTGCTTCGTCGTTCAAAGATTGCGGCTCAGACTCTTCTGAGTCATGGTCGATTTCGAGCGTACCAGGGTCTGTTTGTGCAACCACGGCGGGCTCTTCTGGCGCCACCGCTTGCGACACAGGTACTACCGGGGCCGCAAGCTCAGTCGAAATTAGCTGCTGGTTTGCCCCTGCCGACATCAGCGATGCGCTTATGCTCATGGTTTCGGGCGTGGTGCGTTCGTTGCTAAAACGATCGGTTGTGGCAACAATGCCGGTTAGTAGCGCCGTTGCAATCTGGGCGTCGGTAAGCGTATGGTCGAGCGTGTCAACCAGCTTTGCCACCATTTCAGACAAACTACTTGCGTTCGGGTTAGCAAGGTTAAGCGTGCCGAGCTCTGACTGGCCAGAAATCGACAGCGTCGAAACCGTGGCGTCGTGCAGTATGCGCCCGTGGGCCAAAATTGCCGCGTCGAGATCCGACTGCTGCTCTACCCCTATGGCAATCACCACATCGACGTTAAAATCGCCTTGGCTAAAGTCGAGGTCTTTTTCGGATATAGATGTTCGGTACGGCGTAATAAAAATCCGCACTACTTCGTCTTCGACCTTGTAGCGCAGCTTGTCGGCCTTTGATTTGTCGAGAGCGATAATAAAGTCGCGTAGACTGTCGGTGTTTTTTTCGAGCGTTTCCTCGGGTTTCAAAAACTGAATAGTACTCGGCACGCGGCCGCTAAACACGGCGGTGGCGTGTTTGTCGTACTTGTTGAGCGCCAGCGTCAACCCTATTGCCGCGGCCAACTGGTCGACCGACGGATCTTTGCTAACAGTAACCAGCACATTTTGCGCCTCTTTGAGACGAGCGATCAACTGCGTTTGTTGGTCTTCCATGATTTTGTATTTTTACAATATTTTTATGTTTTGTATAAATTATCCGCTTGCATCTTACCACAAGCACAAAAGGGCTGCAAGCGTCCCATGTAGTGGATTTTACTGCAAAAAGCCCATCCAAACCGTGTCTATGCTTTACATTTCGTTCCCACCCCTGTATAGTCTCTGGTGAGACAAACTAATATCCCAAGGGGAACGTACACTTATGCCCATCATCAAATCAGCCAAAAAGCGTGTCAAGGTTGCTGCCAAAGCCACCATACGCAACAGCAAAACAAAGCGCAGCCTCAAAACAGCCGTTAAGGCCTTTGGCAAAGCGCTCACCGCGAGCAACAAATCAGACGCCGTGAAAGCCCTCGACAAAGTCCAGTCAGAGCTCGACAAAGCCGCCAAAAAAGGCGTCATGCACAAAAACAAAGCCGCCCGCAAAAAAAGCCAAGCCGCCCGCGCCGCCCACACCGCTGGCGTCGCCTCCGGCACCAAAACCGTCAAAGCCAAAGCCAAGCCCGCTCCCGCCAAAAAGCCAGCCGCAACCAAAAAACCAGCCACCAAAAAACCGACTACCAAGAAATAACACCCAAAAAATTCACAATAACCGTCCGCGCGGCGGTTATTTTACTTTGACAAGTCGGTATAATCAACTTGGTCAGACTAGACTAGACTAGACCAAGTTTGTGTGCTATGGTGTCGGTATGGCACAAAAGGTTTACACCATTTACGAAGCAAAAACGCAGCTAAGCAAGCTGGGCAAACGAGCAGCGGCCGGACAGACCATACATGTTGGCGCATATGGTCAGGCTACATTCGTCATCGCTCCTCTCCCGCCCAAGCAAAAGAAAGGTCTGCGTCTTGGTGTTTTCGCACACAAGGCTGACCCAAACTTTGACTATGAAAGTCTAGTTGGCACCGACCCCGAGTTAAACGCCCTCTTAGAAGAAAGCATTAACCAACCATTCCCTGGTGATGAAGAGTCTGTGGGCCTATGACCCCCGTGCAACTTGACTCACATGTACTTTTATGGGCACTTTTCGAACCGCACCGCCTAGGCAAAAAGACCCGTTTACTTTTGCGCAATCTTGACCAAGGCTATGTTTCGCGTGCAAGCATGCTAGAACTAACCTTCAAATATGGTTCTGGCAAACTCCCGCATGCTCCAGAGCAAGTGGCCGAAGGTATCCTACTTACAGGAGCAACTGTACTCGAAATCACGGACCGACACTTACAAACATACGCTTCTATTAACCTCCCACACAAAGACCCCTTCGACCGACTGCTGCTTGCGCAAGCCGTTTGCGAAGGTCTTACACTCGTTACGGCAGACGCCAACCTCCTCGCTTGCTCCTACCCCACCCTCGACGCCCGCCTCTAAAACATTCTCACTTTTCTAACGGCCGTTAGAAAAGTGAGAATGTTTTAGAGTACGTTCTCGGGAAGTTATGTGGTCATATGTATCAGGTAAAAGCGTACGACTTCGTCTGGGAGAACACTTTCGGTTTTGGTGCGGATGTCAAACGCGCGCAGCGCGGTGACCAGTTGTTTTAGCCGTGCAACAGATAGTTGGCGAGCCAGCGCCTGGGTCTTACGCACCACATAGGGGTTTAGCTTGGCTTCTCGAGCAATGTCGTCGGCGCTGCGTCCGCCCGCCGTTTTTACCACTGCCAGCACATGCAGCTGCCAGGCAAGCATGGCAATAATCTGCTGCGGCTCAACCTTTAGCGCTCGCTGCTCGTCGTACAGTGCCATAGTACGCTTTTTGTCGCCGCGAAACGCCGCTTCGACCAGGTCAAAAATGCTGCTTTGGGGCAATTTTTCGGTAAGCAGTTCTATCGACCCGCGAGAAACGTGCGGGTTGTACGCCATAAGTTTATCCAGCTCGTTTTGCACAGCCGACTGGTTCGTCCCCACGCGCTCAACCAACATACGAGCGTCGCTGCTGCTAAGCGTTCCGCCCTGGTCTTTCACATATGCTACAGCAAACCGTGCTAGCCCATGTGCGTCTAGCACGCCAAACTCCCGAAACTTGGTTAACTTTTTGAGCTGTTTGTAGTAACCCAGCCGCTTGTCGAGCTTTGGCTCAATGATGATGACATCGTTTGTGTCTGAAACCCCCGCCACAAAGTCCGCAAACTTCTCTGCAAACTCTTTGTTTGCCCCCGGCGTACGCAGCACCACCAGCTTGCGACTCGCCAGAAATGGCAGACTCTGCACTGCTTCGCACATGCGCTCGTACGATGCTTCTTCCCCATCCAGCCGTTCTACAGCCATGTCGCCATGCTCCGCCACAAACACAGCCACGGCTCGGCGCACCTCCGCCACCCGCTCCACCTCATTTTCCCCCGTCAATGTCGTTATCACCCTACTATTCTAACCGCACAACTGGCTATGCGTCCCGATAAACGCAAAAATCACAACTTCCTCGCCGTCCCAGCGAAACAACGTACGTACATCTCCGGTGACGTCAATGCTCCAATAGCCTGAGTACTGCGCCCTCAACTCATGCAACCGGAGCCGCTCATCTCGCGGATTGGCGAGAAAGATGCTTAGTCTGGCAGCAAACTGCAAACGAATTTTTTCTGACTGTTTTTTATACTGTTTTTCAAAGTGCTTTGTCCGTTTTACTGTCATTTACGCGACTACTTTTTCCAAATCTGCGATAAAGTCTTCGGCATTGGTAAAAGATCGGCTAACCCGACCAGCCCTAATGTCCCTTTCTGCCTCGACGATGATCTTTTCCGTCTGCGGCATCGCCACTTCGACCGCTGGAAAGTAAATCTGCCCCGTCCGCACCAACTGGTGTGCATAGGCGTTAAAAAGCGTGCTCAGCGGTATACCATACTGCCCTGCCACCGCCTGCGCCTGCGCCTTCAAACTCTTCTTCATCTTCACACTCACCACTGTTGTATCACTAGTACTCATACTACCAAGTATACGCTTGGTAGTATGAGTGTCAACTCAGCTTTTTTGCCGTGACAGTAGGTGCGCTGAGCATATCGATTAGACCATCTAACTCATCTATACCAACTGGCTGTTCGTTTAGCCCCATTTGTCTTTCCAGCCTCTGATTCGGTATAGCGCTATTCAATATATATTCTATGTTATTTCGTGTAACCTGCAAAACACCCTCTATCGACAGTTCTTCCTCTGGCTCAATCATTCGCAGCATTGGTTCTAGCCCCAGCTTACGATCTGCTTCTTTTTTACCTTGTATATCCCCGCCATCCCATCTACGCACCACGCCATCAGCGAACAGACGGTACCCAAATACGTCGCGTCCATAAATCCCATCAAGGCGTTGTACATCAATACTTCTTGTAATTTGCTCTGACAATGGCATGTCAGCCACTGGTGTAAACTGAGTTACTGCCTCAACCTTCGCAGCCCAATTACTCGTACCGGTGGGCGCCTCAAGATGAAGTACGTCGTGAGGGGACGAGCCATTAAGGTGTATGACTATATCAGCGTGATTGAGTAAGACATCATCAATAAAAGAGCTAAATTTGGTTGCTACTAGCTCTCTCTCTCTCTGACCTATCTCGGACTGAGACCCATCAAATGGCTGTACAAATTCTGGTATAACGTTTTCGTGTGACATGTATTTTCCTTTTTTGACTATGGCGAATGCGGAAATGAAGCGTGACACTACACGTAGAAATGAGGTTTTGAAGCG
>CAYZZH010000012.1:0-33372 GCA_964483005.1 uncultured Candidatus Saccharibacteria bacterium
CGTGCTTCGCCCTCGGACAGCCGGTGCCTTACCACTTGGCCAACCCCCAGTGTTTAGCTACAAAATATCGATAAACTAGTAGTATATACCATCGACACCAGGGGTAATTTTACTGCAATTTACCTCACAATTCAACCGCATGCACGCAGGATTATTATATTAGGCGTAGACGACGGGAGGTGTAGAGGGCGAGAAGGGCGGGGGCGAGGGGGAACCAGTAGGTGACAAGGCGAAAGGCCAGCGCGATGGCGATGGCGGTGGTGCTGGTGACGCCATATGCCATGCAGCCGCCGACCAGGCCGGCTTCGACCCCGGCAAGGCCGCCGGGTGTTGGCACGGCTGCACCGACAAACACGCCCGCAGTATACACAACAAACAACGCCGGCAGGTCAAGCCACACGCCAAAACTGCGAGCCGCCAGGTACAGCACGGCTACGTTAAGCAAGGTTAGAGACAGCAAAGCCAGTGCGGCATATGCGAGCTTGTGCGGTTGCTGCTCGTAGTGCTTGAGACTTACGAGTAAGTTGCGACCAAAGCTGGTAAGCTTGCGGCGTAGTGGCCGCACTAGCAGAGCCACCGCACAGAGGGCGACAACCCCCCACAAACCCCACCCCTGTGCAGCGTGCCATCCCAGATGAAACTCGCCCGCACTGCCCGTTGCAAGCACCAGCCCAAGTAGCGAAAGATGCACCAGCATACCTAGTAGATTATTACTGCTCACCACCGCGGTCGCTTGTGCAACCGTGTGACGCCGCTTGTGCAAGTACAATCCGTGCACGCCCAAGCCGCCCAGCCCAGATGGCACCAGGCGGTTAATCGCCGCGGCTGCAAGCTCAACCAGCAGCAACTCGCGCAGCCCAAGCCGCCGAAACGCCAAAAAGCTATAGGCGCCCGCCGCCATAACAAATGTTAGACCAAACAGCACGAGACTTAGCCCAAAGTCACCCAGCGGCACGCGGCGCATTACCCCTATGCTTGCGCCAAACGCCTGCCAGTTTTGCAAGCAAAAAAGTACTATAAAACCAGTAAAAACTACCGCCACTACGGGCCTTACCCACGCACGTTTCAACCGAACCATGCCTATAGTATACTGCTTTGCCGACCTTATTCCACCTCTTGGCAGATTTAGAAGCACCACATGTGCGAGGACTGTCCTTTCACAAAGTTGTGAAAGGATAATCCTCGCACATGTGGTGCTAAGCGTCTACCGGGAGCTTATGCAATGGCCCACACTAGCTGTTCCTTCTTCGCTAACGCTACGAAGGATGTTTTACTCTCGTGGCCTACGGCCGCGGTTTGGGACATTGGGATTTATGATATTAGTGCTTGTTTAGAGTTTAGGATTTAGTATTTCGAATTTGTCTGGAATTTACCTGTCCTTCCGTAATTTCCGCTTTGTAACAGTCTGCAATCAGATTGCTACAAGGAGTGAAATGGAGGAGGGGTGTTTAGAAGTTTGGATTTAGGATTTACCCGGTGTTGAAGGAGTCGGGCTTTTGGCCATACAGGTAAGCCTACTAAAGCAGCACGTGCGACATGGCAAGAAAAAAGCACAGGCCAAACAGTACGTGCAGCGAGCGTTTAAACACAAGACGGGCAATGGCTTCGCGGTCGCGGCGCCAGTGCGGGCTAAACATAGGTTGCAGCCAGTACAGGCTAAGCGCCACCATAGCCACGCCAAACATAAACCCAGCCTGTCCCCAACGCGCCAGCAAATAGCACAGCACCATAAACCCCACGCCGTAGAGTCGCATTTCCCACACGGTGCGCCCAAGCCCCTTTACCAGCGGCAGCACAGGCACGCCGGCTCGCTTGTAGTCTGCCGCCCGAAAAATACCAATGGCGTAAAAATGCGGCATTTGCCAAGCAAACATAGCCACAAAGAGCAGCAGAGCAACCTGGTCAAACCGCCCCGTCGCCGCAACATAGCCCGCAACGGGCGGCGTTGCGCCCGGAAAAGAGCCAACAAACGTCGCGTAATGCGTGCGTCGCTTGGCGTACCCATACACAACCGTGTACCCAAACGCGCCGAGCACCCCAACCGCCGTCGTCGCGAGGTTGGTCTGCCACAGCAATACGCCAAACCCCAGCAGGTACAGTACCGCCGCATAGGCTACGCCGATGTTTAGGGTAATCGCCCCTGTTACCGACGGCCGTTTCGCGGTGCGACCCATGCGAGCATCGATATCTCGATCGAGAAAGTTGTTGACCACACAAGACGCGGCAATCACAAACATAGTCCCTATGCCTAGGCCGAGCAGTGCCGACCACCGAACACCGTCTGGAGAACCCACGCAGTAGCCGCCAACTGCAGCCAGTACATTTCCCACCACAATCCCTGGCTTTGTTACCAAAATAAAGCGACGCCAAGCCATACCCCTCACCGATCCATATGCCTATCGTGGTTGGTTTGACGGTATATGCCCTCTTTGACTTCGGTGTATTCGGTTGAGTGGGCGGGCATCATGTTGTAGTTGAGATTGTTCATAACCCATAGTGACCCAACGACCAAACACAGTACAGCAAAGACGGTAAAGACGCTGGCCAAAAGACTCATGCGCAGTTTTCGCTCGGCGGACAGATGCAGAAAAAACACAACCTGAACCAGTATTTGTGCTACGGCAAGCACCGTTAGCAGCGCAATTAAGACGCCCCGCGCAACCAGCTGACCATTACTCGCAAGATACGCCCACACCACCAAGAACCCCGCCACAGTGAGTGTCAGCGAAAACGCAAAGCCAGCGAAATACGCGCTTACGCTTTCTTGACGGTGATCTGGCAGCGGGTGTATGTACTGTTTCAGTTTCATTTATAGCGCTCCTAGTAGATACACAATGGTAAAAATCCCCACCCAGACAATATCGAGAAAATGCCAAAACATGGTAAACATCGTGAGCCGCTGGATAAGCCGAGCCGTAAACCCACGCTTCGCCAGGTACAGCAGCGTTGCTCCAAGCCAGAGCAAACCAGCAAAAATATGCAAGCCGTGAGTACCAACCAAGCCAAAATACGCCGACAAAAACGCACTATTTTGCCACGACAAACCGTCGTGAACAAGCAGGCTAAATTCGTGTATCTCCATGAGCAAAAACAAACCACCCAGCAAGCCAGTCGCAAGCAAGGCCAGCTGCGTTTTTCGCAAGTGTTTTTTGTGCGCCCAAACTAGCGCGAGCCCACTCATAAGACTACTGAGCAGCAAGAGGACGGTCTCTATAAAAACATATGGCAAATTGTCGGCTACGGCGTGTTCGGCGCTACTCATCATACCCGTGCTACGCAACACCATAAACGTCGCAAACAAACTCGCAAACAGCACACAGTCGGTCATAAGATATATCCAAAACCCGAGCTGAACAGGCGCAGCATGTCCAGCGCCGCCCTGGACCTGTTCGGGGGTCTCGTCTGATTCCCGCTGACTACCAGTAGCGATCATGCTAGCTTCTGCGTTGGGGTCTGTTTGGTTCAACCCATGCTTTTGAGATTCCGGGTTAGGCCTGGAATGACGCAGAGAGGAAATCTGCAATGTTTTTTTTGCCTTGTTCATACGGCAACCTTTCCAGCAGCACCTACATCGAGCTGCTTCGCTTCGGCCGCCGAAACCTCGTACTCAACATCTTCGTCAAACGTATGGCGCACCAGTGCCGCCACCAGACCAATCACCGCCAGCAACGCCAGCCACCACAGGTGCCAGATTGTTGCAAACCCAAACACAAGTGCGTAGAGGCCAATCATCACTCCAACATGGGTGTTTTTAGGCAACGTAAACGCGGTATATGGCCCAGTAAAGACCGACTGTTTGGCCTGTTTGGCAGCCCAAAACGGGTCACGCCCCGTGACGACAGGTAAGCGGGCAAAGTTGTAGTGCGGCGCAGGCGAGGGTACTGACCATTCCAGTGTGCGGCCGTTCCACGGGTCACCCGTTGTGTCGCGCAGCCTGCGACGAGCAATCACACTGTAGACCACCTGCAAAACCTGGAAAAACACCCCAAGCCCAATAATCGCAACGCCCACGCCAGACACAATAAACAGCGACTGCCACCCGAGGCTCGGATCGTAGTGGTCGAGCCGCCGTGTTGCCCCCATAAACCCAAGAATATAAATGGGAATAAACGTCACCAAAAACCCAACAACCCAACAGGTCACCGCCGCTTTACCAAGTCGTTCGTGCAGCCGGAATCCAAATATTTTGGGGAACCAGTACGCCAGACCACCCAAATACCCAAACACGACGCCGCTAATAATGGTGTTGTGAAAATGCGCCACTAAAAACAGACTGTTGTGCACCTGAAAGTCTATGGCCGGCACCGCGAGCAGCACGCCGGTCGCCCCACCCGTCAAAAAAGTAGTCACAAAGGCCATAAACCACCACATGGGCGTCATAAACGCAATCCGCCCGCGGTACATCGTAAACAGCCAGTTAAAGATTTTTACTCCCGTTGGTATAGCAATAATCATCGTCATAATACCAAAAAATGCGTTGACGTTCCCGCCCGCACCCATGGTGAAAAAGTGATGTGCCCAGACCAGAAAAGACAGCACCGTAATAGCCATCAACGCCCACACCATACTGGTATACCCGAAAAGTTTTTTGCGGCTCAGCGTCGCGACAATCTCGCTGTACATGCCAAAGGCCGGGAGCACGAGTATGTAAACCTCGGGGTGTCCCCACGCCCAAATGAGGTTAATGTACATCATGGGGTTTCCGCCAAAATCTGCCGTGAAAAAATGCATACCAAGCAGGCGGTCCAGCGACAACATAAAGAGCGTTGCCGTCAAAATAGGGAAGACCACGACCACCAGCATCATAGCGCCAAGCACACTCCAGGCGAACACCGGCATACGCATAAGTGTCATGCCTTTGCAGCGCATTTTCAAAATCGTCACGATAAAGTTTATGCCACTCAGCAAACTACCAACCCCCGCAATCTGCACACTCCAGAGCCAGTAGTCAACCCCTGGGCCCGGGCTGTAGGCTAGCTCGCTCAGCGGCGGATAGGCCAGCCAACCGACCACACCAAACTCACCGTAGAGCAACGAAAGGTTGACCAGCACAGCTCCCGCGAGATACAAATAAAAACTCGTCGAGTTTAGTGTTGGGAACGCAACATCGCGCGCCCCGAGCATTAGTGGCAAAACAAGGTTAATCAGCCCAAACATTAGTCCCATTGCCATAAAAAAGATCATTATAGTGCCATGAGCGGTAAACACTTGCTGGAAATGATCGGCCTGCAGAAAGCCGTCTGACTGACCGCTCGCCATGGCTTGCTGCAGCTTCATCATTACTGCGTCGCCAAAACCTCTCAGTAGCATCACCATCGAAACGACCACATACATTACCCCGATTCGTTTGGCGTCGGTGGTGGTTAGCCATTCTTGCCATAACCACCGCCATTTCTTGAAATACGTCAGCAACGCGATAACGCTAAGCAGCCCGAGAACCATTCCAGCCTGGCCACCAAACTGTACCCAGCCATGCCAAAAATAGCTCCCATCAAGTCTCCCGAGCATATCTTTGAGCAGCATTACATACCCTCCATGTCATGTGTCGTTGTTGTGTGTTGCATGTGGGATTGGTCTTTTCCCTCTGTTGGCTTTGTTTGGTCGGCGCTTTTGGGTGCCGTCATATAGCGGCGCACAACCCGGTCGTACAGCTCGGTGTCGGTCAAAACAAAATAGCGCACACCGCTTGTGCTCGGCCGAGCCAGGTGGGCGTAGCTGTCTGCGTCTAACGCATCGTTTGCGCGCAGCGCATGGTCGACCCATTGTGTATAGTCTCGCGTTTTCATGGCACGCGCTTTGAAACGCATATCGGCAAAGCCCTTGCCGCTAATGTTTGACGACATACCTTCGTAGGTGCCCGGTGCGTCGGCTGCCACGTGCAGCTTCGTCGACATGCCGCTCATAACGTAGATTTGCCCGGCGAGCTGCGGCACCCAAAAGCTGTTCATGGGGGCGTCGCTGGTCAAGGTAAATTCTACCGGTCGGCCAGCCGGGAAGACGACTTCGTTGACGCTAGCAATTTTTTGCTCTGGGTACAGAAACAGCCACTTCCACTGCGTGGCTATTACCTGAACCTGCAGCGGTTTTTGGTGTGAGGCAAGCGGTTTAAACGGATCAAGACTATGCGATGTCACCCACGTAACGACCGAGAGTACGCCGATAATAACGATGGGGATACCCCACCACAAGGCCTCGTAGCCTTTATGGCTGTCCCAGTCTGGTGCATACGCCCGTGTATGACCAGCCCGGTATCGCCACGAAAACACAAAAATCATGGTGTAGACCGGGACGAGTACGAGCAGGGCCAGCCCAGTCGCAAAAAAAAGCAGGTCTCTCTGCCGCGTGGCAACCTCACCACGAGTTTGCAGCAAAGGAAACGAACGGTCCAGAGAGAAAAACACCAGTACAGCAATAAATACCGCTGCTCCGACCACCCACAAAACCACCATTTTTGTTGGAGATAGCGGAGGAATAGATGGGATTTTTACTCTTTGTAACTTCGCTCGCAGCCTCATACACCCTCTTTCGTGCTTATGCCTTATTGTACACTGCAGCGATATGTTTGCCAATGCACCCAGTCTTGCGTGGGCTTTTTACAGCTTGGGCCGCGTTAAAAATGTTCGCGGATGTGGGAAAAGGTGTAGTCCCAGGTGCTGTCGGTTTTTTTGTGGGGGTTAAATATGTTTTGGGGGTCAAAAATGTGTTTGACCTCTTTAAACAGAGCGAGTACGGGTTTGCCAAACTGGGCTTCAAGCCAGGGGCCACGCACCAGGCCGTCGTTGTGCTCGCCGCTCAGACTGCCGCCGTATTTAAGCACCAGGTTGTTGACTTCGCGTTGTGAGGGTTCGATTTTTTTGCGCTCACGGTCGTCTTCGATTTTCATAAGCGGTATAACGTGAAAATTGCCATCGCCCATGTGCCCAGCAATGGTCGCAAACAGTTTGTATTTACGAATAATCTTTTGCAGCTGCGGCAAAAACGCCGCCAAATGCTCTGGTGGAACCGCAAAATCGTCGATGTACGGCGCGGTATGTTTGTCTTTGACCTTGCTGCGCAGTATTTGGAAACTGTAGCGGCGCATGACCCAAAACTTTTCGCTTTTGCCTTCGGTGGGGGTTTCTTCGAAACCGTTTATTTCGTAGCGTGCCCGGTAACGCGCCAAGTCTCGGTGCAAGGCACGTACTTTGTGGCGCACTTCGTCTTCGCTGTTGCCGTTAAACTCTACCATAAGTATTAGTTTGGGCACACCACGCAGCAGCTGCAGACCGTCTGGCGCAAGACTCCACAGCAAACGCACAAACCGTTTTAACCCAAGCCGCTTGTAAAACGCCGGCATAAAGCGTAGCGAAAGCAGCAGGGTTTGGTCGTCAAAACTTTCAAATGTGGCTGGTTTGTGCGCCAACACGGCGGGGATGAGTTCGCCAAGGTGGTTAATGTTTTTTAAAAACAGCACCAGCAGCCCAGAGTGTGGCCGGTGCGGCACCAGACGAAACGTGGTTTCGGTAAGCAGGCCGAGCGTCCCTTCCGAGCCAATAATCAGCTGCGTAAGGTCAAATATGCCCGTTGCGCGGTCCCAAACGTTCCACAGGCCGTAGCCCATGCTGTTTTTGCTCACTTTGGGGCGAGCTTCTTTGATGGTGTCGTAGTGGCGTTCGCAGAGCTTATAAATACGCTCATAGATGGCGGCTTCGTAGTCGCCCTGGTTGATTTTGGCGTCGAGCTGCTTTTTGGTCAGGGGCTTGACGGTGTACTCTTTGCCGTCGGCAAACACAACTTTGAGCTGGGTAACAAATTTTTCGACTTTGCCGTATTCGAGCGATTTTTCGCCGCCCGAGTTGTTGTTGGTAATCCCGCCAATCTGGCACAAGTCGCGGCTAGCCGGGTACGAGGGCATTAGCACGCCTTTTTTCAGCGTTTCGCGTTCAAAGTCGCGGTAAAACACGCCAGGCTCGGCCGTACCACGTAGCCCAGTAATAGGACCAATTTTAGTAAAATGACGGGCAAAATCGACAATAATCGATTCGTTTATTGCCCCGCCAGCCATGTCTGTTCCGGCGGAACGGCCGGTGAGCGACAGGGCAGGGTGCTTTTTTTTGTGTGCGGCCACAAAACGCACCAGTCGCTGCACATCGGCCGAGTCTTTGGGGGCAGCCACCAGCTGCGGTACGACCTCAAACATGCTGGCGTCGTGGCTAAACAGTTCGCGAGTCTCGAGCGAGTCGTCAAGCTCGCCTAAAAAGCCGTGCGCAACCAATTTTTCTTTGAGCCCATCCATTACAACTGTAGCTTAGCACAAGCGCTCTAAAAATAAAAAGCGCGCTGTGCGCAGGGTCCAACCCTGACGCGTTGAAAGTTGCTGTGTTGGCCGTTTGTTGTTTGTTGACCGTTGCATAGTTGACTGTTTTTTTCCCTGACGGGATCCCTCCACGGAGCCTGCCCCGTGCTCGATACGGGGGTCAAGATGACATCCAGAAAGTGTGGGTGAGTCAGCTTATCGGAGAAGTCCAGAGTTGTCGCGAGCTATACAGTAGTGACTGGCGGCTGAGGTGTTGACGAATCTGGTGTGGGCGAATCTGGTGTGGGCGAAGTTGCTGTGGGTAAAACCGCTATCGGCGGAACTGATGCGGGCGAGGTTGGTATAACTGGGCCACCGAGATTGGCGTTTGCCACGGCTGGGCCAACCTTGTTAAAGGCATCTTGCACAATCACCATGCCAATAATCCCAAGCAGCCACAAAATAAGAAACCCTACCGCCGTGCTCAGTTTGCGGTCGGTAACCATTTCGACACCATCAGCATATTTCCACAACCACCAGATGTTAATAAAGGGAACAATTAGCAGCCAAGCCGTGGGGATAGCCGCACCGCGCGCGTTCATTTCACCCTTTGTTTTGACGTGCCAATACAGCCCGTAAAACCCAAATGTAATAATGGTTAAGATAAAAACTTTACCCAGGCTACGATTTTCCATATGTACTCCTATGTTACGTTTATACTTGGCATTATATACCACTCACAAATTAAAATTCGGCTTTTCCATATAGATGATCGCCGAGTCAAAACCAGTCAGGACTGACAAGCCTTATCGAGATATGGTGCGAAAGTCTTGGCTGGTTTTGGGCGGTGAGGGCTGGGTGAAAAAGTCGAATTTTAGTTTGTGAGTGGTATAGGATGAGTTTGCCAAAGCGCAAGGGTTTTGTGGGTTTTTACTGACTCACCTTACGCGGGATGGTGCAATTTTCGTTGAAAGCGAGCACCGCAGCGTAGCCGTACTAGCAGTACGGTGGAGCGAGGAGACGGAGCTTTCGGCGGAAATGGTGCCGTCCCGCGTAAGGTGAGTCACTGATTTGGCAAAACGGGGGCGTCAGTGTGCTGCAGCAGCACTGGCTCAGCGACGTGGGCAACTTTGTTAAACGCATCTTGCACAATCAAGATGTCGATGCCGTCGGGTACGGCCAGCAGTATCAGCATGGCGACGGCAAAGTTCATTTTTTCGTCGGTGACTGTTTCTACCCCCTGGCTATATTTCCACAACCAGATTGCCGTGAGCGGCGCTACCAAAAAAATCGCACCGTAAAACACCACAAGCGCAGCAATTTGCACACCTGTCATTGCCTGCGCCTCGTCTTTGGCTAGTGCGCCCGAAGCGATAAAAAATATAACTGCAGCCACTACGAAAACTAGCGGCGCAATATACCATACAATGTGCGGGATTTTTATGTCGCGGTTGAGCGACATCATTTCTTGCCGCGTTTTTGCGAACCAATATAAGCGGTATATGCCAAGCGTAACAATGCTAAGCAACAGTACCTTTCCAACTGAGCGATGTTTCATGCTTGGCAGTATACTCTCGTGTACCCGTCCTGCAAAGGCCGTAAAAACTATTGCGGTGGGAAGATTGGTATTGCTTGTGTTTGTTGGTACAATGGGGTGAAGATGCCAGATACAAACGCTCATCCCAGACAAAAAACCTCGCAAAAGATCGTCGTAGTCGGCGGTGGGTTTGGCGGCGTGCGAGCTGCACTCGAAATAGCCAAGCTGGCAGACACCGAAGTCACACTGGTTTCCGACCGAGAGGAGTTTTACTACTACCCCACCATGTATCTGACGGCAATCGGCGGCAGCGACGAACTGTCGGTAATACCGCTAAGCCAAATTTTTGCCGACGACTCGGTGACCGTGGTTATCGCCAAAGCGGTTGCTGTAGACCCAGACAAAAAACAGCTTGTGCTCGAAACGGGCAGCCTGCCGTACGACAAAATTATTTTTGCGCTTGGGGTGGTTACAAACTATTTTGGCATACCGGGACTGGCCGAACACACCTTCGGTATTAAAAGCCTGCACGAGGTAGAAGAGCTAAAACGACACCTCCATGCCCAGCTAATTGCCGAGCGCAAACCAGATCTCAACTACGTAATTGTCGGCGGCGGTCCAACCGGGATCGAGCTGGCAGGCGAGCTGACCGCTTATCTTAAAGAAATCATGGCAAACCACGGGGTGAAACGGCGCAAGGCGCACATTGACTTGGTAGAAATGATGCCGCACCTTATGCCGCGCCTGCCTCGGCCAGTCGGTCGCGCTATTGAACGCCGCTTGCGCAAACTAGGTGTGCGCCTGTACCTAAACGCCAAAGTCGAGGGCGCCAGCGCTGAGGAACTAACCGTGTCTGGCAAACCACTGCGAAGCCATACTGTGATATGGACAGCCGGTATCGCAAACAACCCGTTTTACACCGAACCAATTTTTAAGCTCAATGGCCGCAAAAAAGTGCTGGTCGACGAGTTTTTACGTGCCGAAGGTCATAAAGACATATTTGTTATCGGCGACAATGCCGAAACCCCCTACAGTGGCATGGCCCAAACCGCTCTGTACGACGCTGCGTTTGTGGCGCACAACATACACTGCGAGCAACAAAACCAGCCCAAGCTTGCCTATCGGCCAAAAGAGCCAGTCTACGCCACTCCCGTCGGGCCGAAATGGGCGTCGGTACTCTGGGGCGACCTGCATGTGCACGGTAGAATCGGCTGGTGGCTGCGCAAATCGGCCGACCTGAAAGCGTTTAGCGAGGTGCTTTCGGTTAAAGAAGCCGTGGTGCAGTGGACCGCCGAAGTTGACCGTCAACACCTGTGCCCAGTCTGCAGTTCAAATGTCTAGGTAGCTGCGTATAAGCGGATGTGCGGAACACGAGCAAAGTCAGTGTCTAAACTAAAAAGCGGGAGATTTGCGGCAACGCATTCGGCAGCTAGCCACAGATCGTTGGGCGAAATGGGTGTGCCGTGCTGTCGCAAATAGGTGTACAGCCGGGCGTACGACCGCGCCACATCCATGCCGCGTGTCTCTAAAACCTGCACATTGTACTCAGACAAAAACGCTTCAAACACCGGCAGGTATCGCCCGGGGTTTGCCCCGGATTGCAAGCCGGCCATCACCTCGGCATAGACGGTTACCGGCAAGACATAGTCGTCAATGGCGTCAAGCAGTGACGCAATTGCCCCTGTTTCGCCGCGTAGTAGTGCCGTTACGATATTTGTGTCCAGTGCAACCACACGGCTCATCGCCACATGCTCGTGTCGATAGTTTCAAAGTCGTCAAGCGTCTGGGGGTTGATAGCGTCGGACGACAGGGCGCCCTCGTATTTGCGCCAAGTTGATACCGTGCCCGACCCGACAGCTCGTCGAGCTATGTCTAGCATATAGCTGTTGACGCTCATGTTTTTTTTCTGCGCGGAACGGTGCAATCGCTGTTTGAGGTCGGCGTCGACGTTACGGACAGTTATTTGTGATAGTGTTGCCATAGGGAGTAGTATAGCAAGATGACATCACTGTTGTCAAACATGATGTCACCTCGCGTGCTATACTACTACCATGACGACGTTCCAAAAGGTGTACGCGGGGTTAAACGAGGCGCAGCGACGGGCCGTCGATACGGTGTATGGGCCAGTACTGGTGGTAGCCGGGCCAGGGACGGGAAAAACGCAGCTGCTGAGTGCCCGGGTAGCGCACCTACTACAGGCAACCGACGCGCTGCCGCACAACATCCTCTGTCTCACATTTACCGAAAGCGGCGCGCAAAATATGCGCGAGCGGCTCACGAGTTTTATTGGCCAAGCGGCATACGATGTGCAGATTAGCACCTACCACGCGTTTGGCAGCACGGTTATACGCCGGTTTCCCGAGTACTTTAGCGCGCTACAACTCGAACGGCCGGTCGACGAACTGGGCAAACGCCAGCTGCTGTCAGAGATTATCGAAGCCACGTCGTACCAAAGCCCAATCAAGCAAGTGCGGCACCATTTGGGCGATCTTATTGGCACCATAAGCGAGTTAAAACGTGGGCTACTAAGCGCCAACGACCTTCGGGCACTTGCGCGCGACAACCTCACCACCATAGCAAGCACCCAGGCAGTCATCGCCGAGACGCTCGCACCGTATGCCGCCCGCATGCCGAGCAAAATTGCGGTGGCAGAGCCAGTGTTTGAGCGTATTCGAAGCGAACTTTTGCAAGCCACAAATACAGTGCGCGAGTATCGAACCTCGCTCATTAAAAACCTTGCCGAGCTGGCAACAAACGAGTTAGAGCTAGCCCTAGCGCAGGCCCAGGGGGACGGCTCCACAAAGCCGCTCACCGCCTGGAAAAACAAATGGCTGGTCAAAGACAGCAACAACCGCTTTATGTTAGCAGGCACGCTCGAAGCCAAGCGTATCGCCGCCCTGGCAGATGTGCTTGAGCAGTACCAAGCCAAGCTTGCCGAAACAGGCCTGTACGACTTTGACGACATGATTTTACGCGCAATCGACGTGCTCGAGCATAACGACGATCTGCGGTTTACGCTGCAAGAACAGTACCAGTTTATTTTGCTCGACGAGTTTCAAGACACCAACGCTGCCCAGTTTCGACTGGTCCAGCTGCTCACCGATAACCCTGTGCACGAAGGCAAGCCAAACGTCTTAGCCGTGGGCGACGACGACCAGGCGATCTACGCGTTTCAGGGGGCCGAGTACAGCAACATGCTCGATTTTTACCACGCCTACCGAGACGTTTGTCTGGTGACGCTCGAGGAAAATTACCGGTCACACGCTGCCATTCTCGAGACAGCTGGGGCAGTTGCTGGCCAAATCGAAAGCCGGCTGCACCACCATTTTGACTCCGTTAGCAAAAACTTACGTGCCGTCAACACCGCGCTACCAGCGCCAGCCATCTCACGCCAGAGCTACCGCAGCGCCGTGGCCGAGCGAAGCGCTGTGGCCACTCACATTGCCCAGCTTGTACAGGGTGGGGTACCCGCGTCGCAGATTGCCGTGCTTGCTCCCAAACACAAGCTGCTTGAGCCACTGGTCCCGTATTTGCACGACAAAAATATCCCTGTTAGTTACACAAAGCGCGAAAACGTGCTCGAAACACCGGTGGTACGCGAGCTTTTAACCATGAGTCGGCTGCTGGTTGCGTTACAGCAGGGCAACCACCCGGTTGCCAACAGTCTGTGGCCGACGGTGTTAAGCTACGACTTTTGGGGGTTTAGTACCGCAGATATTTGGCGCTTGTCGTGGCAGGCAAACGACGAGCGCAAACCTTGGAGTGCGCTGCTGCTCGATCACACTCAGTTTAAACACGCGGCGCTGCTTATGCTGGCACTGGCGGGCAAACTGCAAGACGCCTCACTCGAAACCATACTTGACGCCCTTATTGGTTCGACCGATGTTACCACGCACGACCGAGACCTGCCAAGTGTGCGTAGCCCGCTGCGAGATTATTATTTTAAAACGTGCGGAGAAGGCACGCTGTACGAAACGGTTATGCAGCTGAGTGTGTTGCGCGCTCGTTTGCGCGAACACGAGGCAAGCGAAAACAGGGAATTGCGGCTCGAAGACCTGCTGGCGTTTGTCGACGCCTATCGGGCCGCCGAACAGCCCATGCGCAACACCAGCCCGTACAACGAAGCCAGCGAAGCGGTACAGCTGATGACCGTGTACGCTGCAAAGGGGCTCGAGTTTGACCACGTATTTTTGCTCGCATGCGACGACAGTGTGTGGGGTTCGAAAGCCAGTGGCCAAAGCAACAAACTTACGCTTCCTGCCAACCTCAGTCCCATTCGGCACGCTGGCGCTACCGACGACGAGCGGCTACGGCTGCTCTATGTTGCCGTCACGCGGGCAAAATACGGGCTGTACCTTAGCAGCTACGAACAAACGTTTTCGGGTCGCCAAACAGAGGCAGTCAAATATTTTGACGAGTCGGTTACCGCCGATGGCACGCGGCAAACGCACATACTGCCCGCGGCGTTTCAGACGGTAGTAACAGACGAGTCAGAGCCGCCAAGCCTCGAAACGCTTACCCGGCACTGGCAAACCCGTCATACTCAACCCTCGCCACCCTTGCGTGAGCTGCTACAGTCACGGCTGTCTCGCTACCAGTTAAGCCCCACGCATATGACCCGTTTTTTGGACCTAAAATATGGCGGACCGGAAAGCTTTTTGCTGTACACACTGCTACGTTTTCCGACTGCGCCAAGTCTCGATGCTAGTTTTGGCAACGCCATTCATGCGTCACTCCAGTGGTTGCAAAACGAGCTGAACCGTACGAGCGAGCTGCCACCTGCATCTGCGGTGGTACAGCATGCGTTGCACTACCTTGCCAAAACACCAATGGCGGCCGCGCAAATGGCCGTGCAACGACAGCGCGCCCAGCACACACTCGAAACCTACCTAGCGACTGAGTCTGGCCGTTTTCGGGCCGGGAATGTCGCCGAAAAATCGTTTCGCGACGAAGGTGTGGTGCTGGGCCAAGCGCGACTGGGTGGCGCAGTTGACTTGCTCGAAATAGACCAAGCCGCCCGAGAAATCGTTGTGGTCGACTACAAAACTGGTCATCTTGGCAGTGACCCAGCGAAACTTCACCGCTACACCCTGCAGCTCTACTGCTACAAGCTGCTGGTCGAAAACTCGCACGCTTACAAAAACTACCAGGTAAACGAAGGTCGGTTGGTGTTTGTTGAGCCCGACAGCGAGGGTGTATGTGTACACAAAACCATTCGCTTTACCGACGCCCAAACCGAACGCACCAGCGCGCTGTTGCAAGCCGTGTGGCACAACATAATCACCTTAACCATGCCCGACGTATCAGACTACGGCGATACCCTCAAAGACATGCTTGCGTTCGAAAACCAGCTGCTCGCTGTACCAAAGTAAGTCTACCTGGCAAACTTGGAAGGCTGTATTTTTGAGAGTTACGCGATAACGAAGTAGAGTTTTTTGTCGGTTTGGGCGGCTTTTTGTAGGGCAGGGGCATTGAGCCGCAGTGTACCAATTAGCCCGGCGCTGCGCGCGCTAATGCGCAACGAGCGCTTTTCGACCAGCACCTCTACCTCACTCTGGTACAACCGTCTCACGTATGTTTTGATAGCCACTACTTCGGCTGGTATGTCAAAATCTCGCTTGCCTAATATTGCTGCTACCGCGTCCATATCACCACTATAGCAAACTGCTAGTGGTTTGGATAGCTGGCCCTATTTTTTGGTTGTTTTGCGAGTCGTCGTGCGTTTTGCTGGAGCTTTGCGCGTTGTCGACTTTTTGGCCGTTGCACGCTGCTGCGCTACCGTTTTAACAACTGGCTTGGCAACGACGACTGTTTCTTCGACCACAACGGCTTCGGCAACCTCTGCCTGCGCCTCGGCCACTTCGGCAATCTCTGTCTCGACAAACAACAGGTTGTATAGGTTAAAGCCAACAACGGCACCGAGGACCGGGCCGAGCACATACGTCGTCAGGCTCCACTGGTGCAAGCTTAGCGCGACTGCGGGGTTGAGTATGCCGGCCGAACCAAGCGAAGCTATGAGGGCGCCTGCAATCAGACCACCACCAACCATAAAGGCTTTAAGCCCGAGACTCAAACGCTGGTAAATCGCTGCCGCTACCGCAAAGGCAAACACAAAGGTACCGAGCGTTTCTGCTACCAGCACTGGCGCGCTGTATACGCCGTTGTTTTTAACGTTTTCGACCTTGGTAAAGTACACAAAAAGGTACCAAACCGCAGCTGCACCAGCAAACTGGGCGAGAATGTAGCTAATAGCCTGCAGCGTGCGGAGCTTGCGTACTGTCCAGAGACCGAGTGTTAACGCGGGGTTAAACACTGCGCCAGAAATACCCGCCAGGGCCACTACCATTAACATAAGCGTAAACCCGGCAGCGGTTGCCACAAAATACGGCATGTTGAGCTGCGAGTGTGTTAGGGCCAGCACCGACAGCGTCAAAAGCGCAGTGCCCAAAAATTCACTCACGAGCATTGCGAGCTTGTTTTTACGAAACATAGATTACATCCTCCACTTATTTGTGATACTACCAGCTTACCGATATATATAGATTTTGTAAAGAGATAGGTTCCAACATCACGAGTGGACTACTACTTGTTGTAACTGCTCTATGCCTCATTTAGTCCAGTCCAAGCGAAGCCGGCATTCGGAGAATAAACCGTTGCGAACCATCGGTAAGCGCCATGAGGGTAGCGACCGAACACATAACTCGCGCCATCACAAATCGTTCTCGCTCTTCAGCTTGATCAGGTCTGCCAAGAATTCGCTTTGCTATTTGCTTTGAACGCCACATATCATACCCAAATGCCTGTATACCACCGTGCTCTTCACTAAATCTGTTTGAGTCAAGTGTAGTATTCGGCACAAGATTAACTGAGATAATACATTCGCCGTGTTCTCCGCGCAGTACAGGTACTTCTTTACCAGTTTTTTGCTCAAGGTACTCAATAACCGCATCACGGCCACGAAAATATTCTTTTGAATGCGCATTTACAAGGTTTGCAGCTCCCAAAACCTGTAGATAGAAAGACCGGTTGAATTGTTTGCCCATCAGGAGTTTTACGATACGTTTATGATCTTCGACAAACGCGGGCTCAATCATTTTCTGGATCATTACATCCATCCGATCAATAGCGCCACAACCCACATTCTCATCATGTGCATGTTCGTCGGTATGGCCACCGGGGTTCATTCCAGCCCGTACAAAAAGAGAAATCATCGCTTCAGCATCAGCCACATACGAGCCACGGGTCAGGTCATCCGTATCTACACCTAGACGGTAGGCAATCGCTGCTCCTGGTGCGCCGCCCGGCACCTGCGGTCCAAGTCCTTTTTGGGCACTTGCTGCTGGCCGGCCGTCTATGCAGCGCGTATCTGCCTGAGGCGATGTCTCGACATAATACGGCTCCAAAGCTGCTACGGCTTTTTCTAGATCGCTATTTTTTAATCCTAGTCGCTTCAATACACCCTCAGCCTGGACTGGTCCCGACCATCCCGTATCGCTCAACACGCCATAATCAAGTGTCACGATTTGCGGTTTCATGTTTTTGGACAATTTGGTGTTCATATCGATTAATACTACTGTTCTGGAAACTTCCAGTCAACGGCATTCTGCTGTTTTTGTTCAAACCGCCGAATCTTCGTTTCTCCATGCATCAGGATCGTGCACGCCTTTCATGGACTGCGGTCAATCTGCTCTTGTAAAGAACCATCCATTTTTCTGATAGTTTCTTCGCCCGCACGAAGTCTGCGACGAGCCACGCCGAAGACACTCGCCGCCAACACTGTAATAACATTGATAACAAGCGCATTCGCAGGGTGAGCATGCTCTGGTTGATGTGCTGCGTATGCAAGCAGCTCAGGAGCCCATTCAGAAAGAAGTGCGACTCCTAAAATAGCGGCAGCTTTAGCTCGCCGCATAGGCTGTAAGCCCACTCGTTCCTCAGCCAGCGGTATGTTGAAATCGTTCGCATAACCAATGTCGTGTTTTTTCCGCCTAAAATGTTGCCGTGCTAGCTGTAACATAGCCTCAGACATCGGGTGATGATTATCGAAAACGCCAACACAGGTATCGCCCGTCACAAACCCCCGCACCAGCGCAGAATCATCGCGCCATTCAGTGAGGTAGTCACTGTCATACAGCACCAGTTGTTTTACGCCAGCAGCGTCTGTTTCTTCGATAAATACACCCCGAATGTCTTCTTTGGGGATATCAGCGCTAACTTCATCTTCGTATAAATCAAGTGGCATCGACATAATATTTGGGCCAGCTTGCAGCCCCTCATGCATAACCCTCAAACCGTGAACACGGGGAACATCAGACCCATCGTAGCCGCCATACATCCTCATCCTCAGTTTATTGGCCATGTAGTACTGCAATACATCAAGTGATTCACCTCTTTCAAGCTCAAGTCGTACCGATACCGTTTCTCCTGTGGGATGAGCCGAACGCATTATTTGCACCTCATCTTTACCTTTTTGTTGCACGGTTGTGTTTGCATAAGCACCGACCAGTGAGCCAACATAAAAAAGTGTTTGGAGGCGCAAGTTGTGAAGCTTGCCGTAGCTTTGTTTCTTTGTGTCTTCGCCAAGTGAGTTTTGTGAGCCAGAGGCTACTTCGTCTGGCGTTAGCTCACGAGCGGAATTCGCCCGGTACCTGTGAAATTCATCTGCGATATGATCTTGTGCACTTGCCAACATAAAAGAAAGTACATCTGAACCGCAAAGAGTAAGCTCCACGTCACGGACACGCATAAACGCATCACACAAGCCTCCTAGAGAGTTTGTGTCGATCCCTGAAATCGCTGAGCGAAGCAGCTTCCATAAGTTTTCATCAATCTCCGTAGCTTCTGATGGTTGTAGCTCGTCAGCAACCACCGTCTCTCGTGATAAACATGCTTCTGCAGTTTTTTTTGCAGCCACGTCGCCATACAAAAAACCAAACTCAATTGCATCTGCAAGCTCTGCCCGCTCATTTTCATCATCAACAGCGATGACTCCTTCAAGCTGACCCCGCAGTACCTCGATTTCTCTCTTGCGGGACACTACCGCGAGCAACATCGTGCCCATAGAGGCGCTATTGATTAACTCTGTCGTTTGCTGCAGTGAATCTGGCTCAAGCCAAAACAGGCCACGAACATCAAGGTCAACATACCCACATCGAGCAAGAGCCTCAGGTGGCTTACTGGTTGGTGTTTCGCCGAAAAGTTCTTGCATATTGTCGATACTAGTTGAATAATTGCACTTTTTATGTTATTATACAATGCGTTCACTAGAAATACAATGTTGGAATGTACCAGCAAAATCGTGTAATATATATCACAAATACCATGAGTCTTTTTTCTACAGATACTATTCATGCTATGCCTCGCCCAATCTTTGATGAGCGTACTGAAAGTGGTTTATATGTCCCGATGGAAGCCGGAGATGGTCTGAAAGTCGTTGACTGCGGTGACAGGCGAGGCTTAAGCGCTGCGGCGGCGCAACACAGGGAAGACATACTCGGTAGCAACATAGTGCCTGGAAGATTTTTTGGAGCTGCGTCTGGCATGGCAGCTACGGCTATACTCGGCCTGATAGCGCAAACAGGAGGTAGCCCCATAGCAACACGAACAGGCAGACATGCTGAAGTTTTTATGGATTTCGCTGCCGATATAGCAGACCGCGCCACGCAACATGGTCTCGTTCTAAATCAACACAGCTCAACGCGTGTTGAAGGCAACAGTTCTCACTTTAACCAATCTCTACGTCCGGACGAGGAAATAGACTGCGCTTTTCTTACGAGTCTTGGCGCGATTGCCCATGGTATGAAAAACCCAAGCGTTCAAGCAGAGGTCGGCTTTATCCAATCTTTGACGGGCCAAAATCTACCAACTGATGAAATTTTTGAAGGGGCGCTTGCCTTGACTGCAATTCTACCCGAAAACCTCGTTGTGCATAGAGGCGCAGTTTTACACCCCGCGCACCGTCAAGGCAAACGTACACCTTTCGTTGTGCTCGACGGAGAAACTTCCCCAAATGATACAGTGGGCGTGATATACGACTTGACTGGAGTACGGAGCGATGCACGTACTACCACAGCCGCAGGACTATCTGACTACCACCATACAATCTCATTACCCGGTGATATTCTTCCGAAGCTTATGCCAGAACTAAAGCTTAACCCCAATTTGCTCGCAGCAGCGGCATTGGTAATAGGTGTCTCGACCCGCCAAGCACTCGAAACGGCAAAAGCTCATCCGCTGCCAGCTAATGTTATACCTGCAGAGTACGCATCGGCCGCCTAACAGTACGCCGCATCACGCGGATAAACGGCCTAAGACCAAATTGCCGCACTGCTTATGACCCAGGCAGATAGCGAAACGATTCAAGCAGACGCAGCGTTTATGACTGGCGCAACTGTCGCAATAGCCATCTTACGCGCAGAAGGTGTCGTCTCGCAAGTTGAAGCCGTGTTTACTAACCACTAGACGTCCAGCTGCTCTACTACTGCAGCGACAGCTGCCTCTGGCAATTGAGCTGGGCAGCCGTTCCTACTGCATACTATCATCTGGTTATTATCGTGATCAATGCCGTACATTCCCGGGCAGTGCAAAGTATAATCTTGGCATACACCTGCCGGACCGATCCACACTGCCTGTTCTGCATCAAACCTCATAGCATTTTCTCCCTTTAAAAAACAGAGAGGGTATGGTAACACAGTAGTTATTGCATGGCTAGCCCCGGCGGTGGCGGCGGTGGAGGTCGGCGACTTTGAGGCGGACCATGTGGCGGTCGACGAGCTGGTGGGCTTTTTCGAGCTCTACTTGGTCGGTGGCTTGGTCGCGAAGTTTGAGGGCGAGCTCAAGGGCGGCCTGTGACTCGGCCTCGATAATGTCTTCGCCGTGATCGGCCTCGTCAACCAGCACTTTTACATGGTCGCCGTTTATTTCGACAATCCCCCCGCTAATCGCAAAATACTCTAGTTTGTCGACTGGGTCAGTCGCCTTGCGCCGCACATGAATCACGCCTGTACGGGCCAGTGTGACCAGCGGTTCGTGGCCCGGGAACACCCCAATGTCACCATCCACCGTAGGAATCACGACTTCGTAGACGTCTTGGTCAAATTTGCTTCCACTGAGGGTGACTAGTTGTAGCTGCATAATTGCGCCTCCGTTATGTGAGAAATAGTATCTGGTATTTGGTATCTAGTATCTGGCAAATCTGCCACTAAAACCAGTTTTCTGCACAACGCCCCGCTAGATACTAGATACTTCATACTAGATACTCCTCTAGTCTTTTTTCTCGCTTAGGGGGCCGCCGGCCATGTAGAACCACGACTCTGGCTTGTCGTCGTACTTGCCGCTCAATATGTCGCGGCAGTCGCGTACCGTGTCTTCGACCTTAATAAACGCACCGGGGTTGCCAGTAAATTTCTCGGCCACATAAAACGGCTGCGCCATAAACCGCTGCAAGCGCCGTGCGCGGTTGACAATAAGCTTTTGGTCGTCGCTAAGCTCTTCCATACCCAAAATGGCAATAATATCTTGTAGCTCTTTGTACTGCTGCAACACCCGCTGGACCTCTCGCGCAACCTCGTAGTGTTCCTGGCCGACGATTTCTGGGTCAAGAATGGTCGAGTTGCTATCGAGCGGGTCAACCGCCGGGTAAATACCGATTTCGGTCAGACCGCGGTTGAGCACAATGGTGCTATCGAGGTGGGCAAACGTGGTTGCCGGCGCTGGATCGGTGAGGTCGTCGGCCGGCACGTACACTGCCTGTATGGAAGTAATCGAACCTTTTTTGGTCGAGGTAATACGCTCTTGCAAGGCACCCATTTCTTGCTGCAAGTTGGGCTGGTACCCCACTGCGGAAGGCAGGCGGCCGAGCAGGGCAGACACCTCGCTCCCGGCCTGGGTAAAGCGAAAAATGTTGTCGACAAACAGCAGCACATCTTTACCCTCGTCACGAAATGCTTCGGCCATAGTGAGCCCACTCAGCGCCACGCGCAAACGAGCCCCGGGCGGTTCATTCATTTGCCCAAACACCATGCTCGTTTTGTCGAGCACACCGGCGTCTTTCATTTCGTGGTAGAGGTCGTTGCCCTCGCGGGTTCGCTCACCAACACCTGCAAACACCGAGTTACCGCTGTGAAACTTGGCAATGTTGTTAATAAGCTCTTGTATCAGCACCGTTTTGCCCACACCCGCACCACCAAACAACCCCACCTTGCCACCTTTGGCAATGGGCGCAATTAGGTCAATCACCTTAATGCCCGTTTCCAAAATTTCGGTCTTGCTACTTTGCTCGTCGAGCGTGGGTGGTTCGCGGTGAATCGGCGCGCGGGCACCTTTTGGCACCGGTAAGCTGTCTATTGGGTCACCAACAACGTTAAACATGCGGCCTTGGGTTTCAACCCCAACTGGCACCGAAATCGGCGCACCTGTGGGCGAAACCGCTTCGCCGCGCTTAAGACCATCGGTACTCTGCATAGACACCGCACGTACGGTGTGTTCGTCGAGGTGCTGGGCGACTTCTAGCGTTAGTGTTTCGTCTGCGCGCTGTATTTCTAGCGCGTCGTAAATGTTGGGCAACGCACCACCTTCAAACTCAACATCGACGACGACGCCGACTACTTGGATTACTTTACCGGTCATCTCACTCATATTTATTCCTTTCTTCTCAATATTCAGTATCTAGTATTTAGTATCTGGTATCTAGCGGGCTTTTCTCACGCCTTTTCCGTTTATTACGGCCTTTCGCAGCCCAGTAGCTAGCTTTAAAACATTCACCGACTGGTTGGCAATAGTACTAAAAACCGCGTTATCAATGTAGTGAAGGTCTCTGGCAAGCAAGAGCTGGTTTTGTATTTCAGTGGTCGAGCCAAGCGACATATCATAAAAACGCGCCTTGTCTGCACTTGTTGACCGCGCAAAACCTTCGGCAATATTTGAGGTAATCGAAACACAAGCTCGACGCATTTGATCTGACAAGCCGCGTCTCTCGTCAGCCGGAAATGACTTTGTTATTTTATAGACCATTAGAGCCATCTTATGCCCCTCTTGCCAGGCTACAAGGTCAGTAAAACCTTTAATAATCGGCTTCGCCCCGCTAGATACTAGATACTCCATACTAGATACTCCTCCTGCTCATTTCAGCGCCTCAGATCCACCGCTAATTTCCGCCAGTTCCTGCGTGATGGCTGCCTGCCGCGCCTTGTTCATTTCGAGCGTCAGGTCTTCGGCGAGGTCACTGGCGTTATCGGTGGCGTTTTTCATGGCGAGCATGCGCATGCTATGTTCACTCGCCCGGGCGTCGAGCAGCGCCTGAAAAATCTCTGCCCCCACCAGCCGGCGCACCACTCCTTCGAGCACGACCTCAGTGCTGGGCTCGTACACGGCATCTCGCACAAACGACGTCACCTGCGTTTGGGCAAACCCCGCCGGCAAAATACGTTCCACCACCGCAGTCTGTGTCATGCTGCTAACAAATTGGGTGTAAATAATGTCGACCGCGTCAACCTTGCCTTCTTCAAACATGGCGCAGGCTGTGGTGAGTATGGCGTAAAACTCTGACCCCTCCAGCTGGTCAGGCAGATCGACATACGTACCGCAGACTTCGGTGTCTTTGAGCCGCGTCACAAACTGCGAGGCTTTACGGCCCACGGCAATCGTGTAGTTTTGCACCCCGTCTGCGTCGTCTGAGCGAAGATTTTGTATATACGTCTTCATAACGTTCGCGTTGTAGGCTCCAGCTAGACCTTTGTCAGAAGCAACGACAATAATTAGTCGTCCTCTGACCGGTCGTGTTTGAAACAACGGGTGGCGGTCGGTTGCCCCTTGGCTCGAAAGATACGCCAGCAGTTCGTTGGCGGTACGCGTGTAGTCACTGGTGGCTTTGGTGGCGTCTTGGGCGCGGCGCATTTTGCTGGCCGCTACCATTTGCATGGCTTTTGTGATTTGCTTGGTGCTTTTAACACTGCGAATTCGGCCTTTGAGCTGGCGAGTTGAGGCCATTAGTACGCACTCCTTTTTGGAAGTATATGGTATCTAGTATCTAGTATCTGGCTTACACGGCACACCGTCCCGCTAGATACTAGATACTCCATACTAGATACTCTTTTCATTAGCCTTCAAACCCTTTCGCCACCGCCTCAGCAGCCTTAGCCAGTAGCTTACCGGTGGCCGTGTCGGTTTCGACCTTTTCGTCACCGGTGTTAAGAGCGTCCATTGCTTTGCCGTGTTCTTTGGCCAGTTTGGCGAGCAGGGCGGCTTGGGCGTCTTTGATTTTTTCGCGTGGGACGGCGTCGAAAAAGCCTTCGTTAACCGCAAATATACTCGCCACTTGTTCCCATACGCCGAGCGGGCTGTACTGCGGCTGTTTGAGCAGCTCGGTGAGGCGCTGGCCACGTTCAATCTGCTTTTTGGTCGCTTCGTCTAGGTCAGACCCAAACTGAGCAAAGGCCGCGAGCTCACGGAACTGGCTCAGGCCAAGCTTCAACCCACCAGCGACCGATTTGACCGCTTTTGTCTGTGCCGCACCACCCACACGCGACACCGAAAGTCCCGCCGAAATAGCCGGTCGTATACCCTGGTAAAACAGGTCTGTTTCCATAAAAATCTGGCCGTCGGTAATAGAAATAACGTTGGTCGGTATGTAGGCACTAATATCACCCGCCTGTGTTTCGATGATGGGCAGCGCCGTAAGCGAACCAGCTCCCCGGTCATCGCTCAGCTTGGCCGCACGCTCGAGCAGACGTGAGTGCAGGTAAAACACATCGCCAGGGAAGGCTTCGCGCCCTGGTGGGCGACGCAGCAGCAGCGACATTTGGCGGTAGGCTACGGCGTGCTTGGTAAGATCGTCGTAAATAATAAGTGCGTGTTTACTATTGTCCCGAAACCACTCACCCATGGCCGCACCAGCGTACGGCGCCAGGTAGAGCAGGGAAGCCGGGTCGCTTGGCCCAGTGGCGACCACGATTGTTTGATCCATAACGCCCTCTTGCTTTAGGCGCTCAACCAGCCGCGCAACTTTAGAAAGTTTTTGACCAATTGCGACATATATGTTGACCACGCCCGTCTTTTGACGCCCTTGGTTGATCATGGTGTCGAGGGTAATGGCCGTTTTACCGGTTTGGCGGTCACCAATAATCAGCTCGCGCTGCCCACGACCAATCGGGAACATAGCGTCTATAGACATCACCCCCGTCATCAGTGGCTCGTGCACGCCCTTGCGGCCCATCACGCCTATGGCTGGTCGTTCTACGCGACCAGTTTCTTTGGTTTTTATGGCCGGACCACCGTCGAGCGGCTGACCAAGCGGGTTCACCACTCGACCTAGCAGTTCTGGCCCTACCGGCACCTCAAGCACCGTGCCTTTGAGTTTTACGGCGTCACCGGCCACAACATCTTTGTCACTACCGAGCAGCACCGCGCCGATTTCGTCTTCCATAAGGTTGAGCGCAAAGGCTTCAACCACGCCGTGCTTGGTCTGAATCTCGAGCACTTCGGCGTACCCCGCACTGCGCAAGCCGTGCACCCACGCCACACCGTCGCCCACGCGCGTTACCACCCCTGTTGATTCCATGTTTTCACCACTGTCAAGCCGCGCAATCGCGTCGCGAAGACCTTTTGATACTTCTGTCACTGCTATGTCTGCCACTGTCGTTCCTTTCTATACTTTGGCGGCGCGTAAGGCCTGTAGTTTATGTTGGACTGTTCCGTCATACGACGCGTCTGGCGTTTGCACACGCACCCCACCGATTACGCTTGGGTCAACGATTTCTCGCAAATACACGGTCGAACCGCCCACCAGCGCTTTGACGGCACGTTGCAGCGTTTCGTCGAGCACATGAGCCGAGGTCACCGTCGCAACCACCACGCCGCGTTCGGCCAAGGCGTCTTCGATGCTGCGCACCACCAGCGGCAGTTCGCGTAGCCGCCGCGACTCCATCAAGTACGCGGCCACTTCTTGCACCACGCTAGCAGGCACCTGGCCATCACGCACGCGTGCAGCCACATACTGGGCAATCTTGCGGCGACTGAGTTTTGTGGTCATCTACAGCAACTCCGTTCCTGCAGAGTCATGAAACATGAGTCAAGAGTCAAGAACCGCGCTTCGCGCGAAATGCTTCCCGCCTTGACTCCTTGACTCCTTGACTCCTTGACTCTCATTTTGCTGCCTCGTGCAAAGACTCGGTAATAATTTTTTTGTCTACTTGGTTGGTGACTGTTTTACCCACCACCTTTTCGGTGGCGAGGGCAACTAGCTCAATCGTGTCGTTGTGGAGCGCTTTGCGAGCCGCTAACACATCTTTTTCGATGGTGTCGTGTGCGGCTGCAACGATCCGCTCGGCCTGCACCTTGGACTTTTGCTCGCTGCTGGCGACAATCCCGGCGGCCTCTGCTTTGGCTGTCGAAACAATATCGGCTGCTTCGGTGCGCGCGGTTTTCAGCAACGCGGCAATTTTGGTTTCGGCCTCGGCTGCTTGTTTGGCTGCCTCGCTAGCGGCTGCGTTGCTTTCGTCGATACGCTGCTGGCGTTCGTCGACGGCTTTCATAAGCACAGGAAACACGTATTTACTAAGTAGCCACGTGAGCAGCAAAAACGCCACCAGCTGAAACGCCAGCAGTTTGCCATCAATCCCCAGCGCCTGTACGGGGCCGGCCGCTTCCTCTGTTGCAAATTGTGTAAATAATGGTGTCACGTATAATCCTAATCTACAAACTAAAAACTATAAACTAATCTTGCCTAGCCCTTGGCCAAAAAGCCTACAATAATACCGATAATCGCTAGTGAGTCCGCAAACACAATCGCCGTAATCATTAGTGTGCGCAACTCGCCGATTTTCTCTGGGTTGCGACCAGCCGCGCCCAACGCGCCCTTACCGATCAAACCCACGCCCATAGCGGCGCCCAGGGCTGGCAGTGCGTACGCGAGTGCAAATGCGATATTTTCCATTGATATGTCTCCTTGTTTAACTTCGTTAATTGATTTTACAGAGAGGGACTTCACCTCACTTGTTTCGAACGTTATGTCCGTGTTACCGCAGACTTTCGCGGTGTGTCATCCCGACCGGAGTGGAGGGATCTCGTTCTATTGGCACCAACGGGATCTCTCGACTACGCTCGAGATGACAGAACTCATGTCAGTGTGCAGGCACCTCCTCGGTTTTACGTGAGTCATGAGCAGTGTCGTGGGAGCCACCGTGGCTCGCGGTCGCTAGGCTGGCAAAAATCAGCGTCAGTACATAAAACACATAGGCCTGAATAAAGCCAATAAACAGCTCGAACGCCATAAAAAAGGGCAGCACTGCCGAAGCCGCATACGACGCCAGGCTTGCTACAATAGCCAGCAGCGCCGCGCCTGCAAACGCGTTGCCAAACAAACGCAAACAGAGCGCAATCAGGCGGCTAAACTCGCCAATCAGCTCCAAAAAGCCCTCAAACGCCCCAATCGGGTTTTTGAGCGGGTTTATAAGATAGCGTTTGGCATTGCCAAAAATACCGTGTGTTTTTATGGCGTAGTACTGCACCGCAACCATGCTGGTAATAGCGAGCGCGAGGGTAAAGTTAAGATCGGTCGGCAGCGACCGCAGCAACTCACCGCCGTGCCAGCTCACCGAATGCCCCACGCCAGGCAATATGTCTGCCCAGTACGAAATAAGCACCGTAAAAAATATCGTCAGCGCCAGAGGCGCAATGCTGCGCGCCATCGCTCGGTCGGGCACAATGTCGTAGACCGCTTTGTACATACCTTCGAACGCCCACTGCACCAGACCTACAAAGCGGTTGGTGCGACCATGTTTCACCATATGTGCCGTATAGAAAAAGACTGCCAGCAGTATCGCTACGCTAAAGCCGCCCAGCAACATCGCGTTGGTAATAGCAAGCGGACCAACGTGAAAAATCGCTTCGGTCGGCAGCACAATTTTAACGCTGTCGCTCGCAAAAAAAAGAGGTGCGTTCATAGTGTTGCACCCCCGCGTCGTAGTTGCTGCCAAATAAGCAGGCCAGCCAGCAGCGCCCCCAGCGCCACACCCGCCAGCATAAGCCACGGCTTGGTGTGAAACCGTACGTCAAAGTGCCGCCCCACCAGTAGCAACCCCACTGTCGGAACAAAGAGCCGCCAGGTGGTGTCGGCAATGTCGAGCAGCACAGGAGCAAGTGCGCTACCAGAGCGCGCCTTAAGAGACCCAGGCGTGGTGTTTGAGGTTTCCGCCATTACGTCTACAGATTGTAACAGAGCCCCCCAGTGGTGTAAAGAAGACGCAGTTGTATTTTTGTAAGATTTCTCACAGACAACTTTCGCTATTGCATATGGCGGTACGTTTGGTCGTCGCGATGTGAAATGTGTCGAATGGTAATTGTGCCAGTTTTACTCCGTGTAAACACCACTCGCAGGCGACCTTTGCGTACACGAAATCTGTCTTTACAGCCTTTGAGCGGCTTACAGTCGAGATGTTCGATTTCGCCGTTACGTATGTCGAGGAGGAGCGCCTCGACCAGCTCGAACTCTTTCCGGCTAAGCCGCGACAGAAACTTTTTTACTTTGTCTGCCATAGCGGCGCGGGTTCTCCTGCTTCAGTTCATCCATTGCGCTCAGCACGGTGTCAATCTCTACACCTTCCGGAGCAACCTCGGTAAAATCAATCACCGTTTCCCACACCTCTTCCTCGAGCGGCACGATCCGAAACAGCGGCCGCGAATTGCGCTTCACAATATAACTCTCTCCGTTTTTAACACCCAAAATAACACTATCTGCATCCAAACGAAGTTCCCGAAACCCAATCTCCCGCACCTTTTTCAGATTTGATTCAATCACTTTCATGCAAAAAGTTTAACAAATGTTAAATATACTGTCAAGCTCCATGCATTAGCTTGTCTCTGTTGAGTACTGCTATGGCAGCGAAGGCTGGATCGGCGTATCGTACGCTGCCTCCCCCTGAAATAACGTACTGAGGCCATTCATCTTCATCGTTCATCTCTAGCCTCTCAAATGTCGCTTGAGGCTCCCCGCCGACCATGAGTATGTTTTCTTCTGGCCCGTTCCCGATCACCTGTAAAATTCCGTTCCATTTTTTCTCTGCAAGAAGATTTCTTAGTCCTGCGACCCACTCTGCACCGGTAACGTCTTCATAAACAGTCCTGACCATACCTGGAAGCGCGTACGAAACCCCGCCTATATTCAAAACTGCCCCATACTGACGAGCCGTACCACCATAAAGTCGAGTATTATGCGGCGTCATATCTGCGATAAGCTTACCTAAAAGAAAACCACCGATGCCTTTGCGGCGATGCTCCTCAAGCACATAAAAATCTTTGACATCCAGCACACCAGCGCGCGAATTTCGCTCTGAAACCACGTATCCTACCGTGGGCCCAACTCCTCCTTCTGGAAGCAGGATGTGAACTGCTGCAACTCCTGCGACTTCCATCCAACCATACATCTGCTCATTTCCAAACGGAACTTCACCTCGCCGCACCCGTATGTCATTAATTTCCTGTATTTCGCCAATGTGTTTGTCTACGTGTTCACCAGCTGAATTGTGCTGCCAATATCGAGACGATATAGCTTCGGGAAGTTGCGTGCGTAATGTCAGCGCCATAAAAACCTCGTTAGTTTACGTTTTTTATAAAATACTATAGTAATTCATATTTGGCAAATATATCGTGCGTGCGGTAGAATTGGATATGGAACAATTTTCTCTTTCACTTACATTCAACGATGTGCTGCTGCGACCGGGCTACGCCGGGTTTGACCGGGCAGACATAAACCTTTCTACCAAACTTACCAAGAAACTGGCGCTCAAAAGCCCGTTTGTGTCTGCGCCGATGGATACAGTTACCGAGGCGCGGCTGGCGATTGCGCTGGCAGAGCAGGGCGGGGTGGGGATTATCCATCGCAACCTGACGGTCGAACAGCAGACGGCTGAGGTCAAGGCCGTCAAAGAGGCCGGGCAGCTCGTTGGCGCGGCCGTTGGCAGCAGCCCTGGCTACGAAACACGCGTCGAGGCGCTGGTAGCAGCAGGGGTCGATTTTATACTCGTAGACTCGGCGCATGGCTACGCCAAAAAAGTCATAGAAACCGTAAAATACATCAAAAAACACTACAACACAGAGGTCATGGCCGGAAACATTGCTACAGCTGACGGCGCACAGGCGCTAATAGACGCCGGTGCCGACAGCCTGCGCGTGGGCATGGGGCCGGGCGCAATTTGCTCGACCCGGATCGTTTCGGGCATGGGCGTGCCGCAGCTGTCGGCGCTGCTCGAAATCAAACCGGTGGCTCATAAGGCTGGCGTGCCCGTGGTAGCCGACGGCGGCCTGATAAACTCTGGCGACGCTCTGAAAGCCCTCGCTGCTGGCGCCAGCACCGTTATGATGGGCCGTATGTTTGCTGCCACCGAAGAATCGCCGGGCGAGGTCACTCGCTACAAAGCCGACCAAGTTCCGTCGCGTTTCCGTAGTATCTTGGACGGTTCGGACGAATACGTTTTCAAATCGTATCGAGGAATGGGTTCTCTTGCAGCTATGAAAAAGGGTATGGAAATCAGCTCTGAAGACGAATTCCACGGTAAAAATTATACTGGCGATGTCCTTGTGGCCGAGGGTGTCGAGGGACTCGTTCCCTCCAGTGGCACAGTCAAACAATTGATTGATATGTGGATGGGTGGCATATTTAGCGGTATGTATTATGTCGGCGCAAAAACCATAGAGGAATTGTGGCAATCTGCCAAATTCATCCAGATCACCCAGGCTTCTCTAGCAGAAAGCCACCCGCACGACTTGTTTGTCACCAACGACGGAGGAAACTACCAGTAAATGAAAATCCTAAGCACTAATCCCGAAATCCTAAACAAATCCAAAATTCAAAAATTCAAAAGACGTCTAAAAAACACAATAAACATACACTTTCAACCACTGTCATTCCGGACTCGATCCGGAATCTATGCGGGCAAACGGATTATGACCCGTAGCAGCGCATGGATCCTGAATCAAGTTCAGGATGACAGTGGGGCTAGTTTTGGATATTTGAAATTTGGAATTTGTTATTTGGAATTTCGTGCAGAAAGGAATATGTCATGAAAGCCGCTACTACCGCCATCGAAACCCTCGTCATTCTCGATTACGGTAGTCAGTATACGCAGCTAATTGCCCGAAAAGCGCGGGAGCTGGGTGTGTACAGCGTGATTTTATCGTACCGCGCCCGTTTAGCAGATATTCAGGCCTATACACCAAAAGGAATAGTGCTTTCTGGCGGGCCAAACAGCGTGTACGCAACCGATGCGCCAGCCCTCAACCCAGACATTTTTGCACTTCAGGTCCCGATACTAGGCGTGTGCTACGGCATGCAGCTGTTTGCCCTGAACCTCGGCGGCACAGTAGAGCCAGGCACCACGCGCGAATACGGCGACGCCACCGTACAACTGCAAGGCCACAGTACACTGCTTCCAAGCGAGGTCGACGGCTCTACCGTGTGGATGAGTCACGGCGACCATGTGGCAAAAGCACCCGAAGGCTTTACGGTTACGGCGAAAAGCGGCGATATCATTTGTGCCATGGAAGACGCCGCGCTAGGGCTATTTGGACTGCAGTTTCACCCCGAAGTCGCGCACAGTGCACAGGGCAAACTCATCCTGGGACGCTTTTTTGACCTCTGTGGGTTTCAGCGCGATTGGTCGGCTGGGTCTATTGTAGACCAAGCCGTCGAGAGCATCCGCCAAGCCGTGGGCGATAGCAAAGTCGTATGTGCGCTTTCCGGCGGCGTCGATAGTTCAGTAGCCGCCACGCTTGTCGACAAAGCCGTGGGCAAACAGCAAACCTGCATTTTTGTCGACACGGGTTTACTGCGAGCGGGGGAATACGACGAAGTGCTCGCTGCGTACAAAAAAGTCGGGCTGAATGTCAAACCCATTCGCGCAGCCGAGACATTTTACAAAAAACTAGCCGGCGTCGATGACCCCGAGCGGAAGCGCAAAATCATCGGCGGGCTTTTTATAGACATCTTCCAGTCTGAGGCCGAAAAGCTTGGTGGCGCGAAGTTCCTCGTGCAGGGCACGCTGTACCCAGATGTTATCGAAAGCGTTTCGGTGAACGGCCCCAGTGTCACCATAAAGTCACACCACAACGTGGGCGGCCTGCCCGAAAAAATGCACCTCAAGCTTATAGAGCCCTTACGCGAACTGTTTAAAGACGAAGTGCGCGAGCTAGGCGCAGCGCTGGGTCTGCCCGAGCAAATGGTACAACGACAGCCATTCCCCGGCCCCGGCCTAGCTATACGCATTATCGGCGAGGTTACGGCCGAGCGCGTGGAGCTACTGCAAAAAGCCGACGCCATTGTGCGCGAAGAAATCGAAAACCACGCCGTGCGGCCCGAAGTCTGGCAGTTTTTTGCCGTCTTACTCCCTATAAAATCGGTCGGCGTTATGGGCGACGGCCGCACCTACGAGCAAGTCTGCGCCGTGCGCGCCGTAAGCAGCAGCGATGGCATGACCGCCGACTGGGCGCGCCTGCCACACGACTTGCTCGCGCGCATATCCAGCCGTATCATCAGTGAAGTCCGCGGCATAAACCGCGTCGTCTACGACATTACCAGCAAACCCCCCGGCACCATCGAGTGGGAGTAGGTATAAAATACAATTATGATTTTACTACAATTTAATTGTATGCTATAAATTATCTTATGAAAAATCCCTCACTGGCTGAACGGCAAGCACAATTAAGAGCCGCATTGGCTGAGCAGAAAAGAAAAGAGACGCTAGAGGCTGAACTGAAACATCAGTCAAGATTAGACAGAGTCGTTGAAGCCGAAGAGCTCTTGAATGCTGCCCAGTGGCTGAGACAACGACTTGGCAATATGGGAGTAAGACCGACAGTAATAGTGGAAGAACACTATAAGCAACAGGTAGCAAAAGCAGGGTGGCCAAGAAAACGATATGATGTGGTAAACTCAAAACTTACTTCCTATTCTGGGTGGCTACTCTCTGCTTTGTCTGATATTGCTATTGGGGCGCGGCAAGACCACAGAGTTGCGAAAGAAATTCTTTCAATACCATGTGATACGGCAAAACCTGCTCTACATTTTATGCGTTATGGCGGTCACGCAGAAGATGACTGGAAGACGTTCCCGTCTTATCGTAATAGTTATTATTTTACGACAGAACCATTTCGGCCACAGAAGTTTTCACCACTACGTATATTTAGAGAGGGTGCAGTAGGCGACTCTCCCGGAGAATATTTATCGGCGGAGCGCCTTACGAAAATACCTCACCTGCTGAAAACTGCAGCGAGATATTTGCCTTGGCTAGCGGAGGCACATGCAATTAATTTTGCCGAGATGCATGAGATTAAACAAGAACAATAGCTATTTGCATTAGGTATGGTGCTTACAGATGTTGCGGTGAATAGTATTAAGGACGGCATATGCGAACACATTTTACAGTTGTGTACTAACAAATACTAAGTTCAGTCGTTACGCCGGCTTAAATTTGATTAATTCAAATTATTATGACCAGTGAAAGCCTTACATATCGGCAGGGCAATCGCACTTACCACCCCTATAAATCTCGCCCTTTGCTGTCCTTCACGT
>CAYZZH010000013.1:0-31468 GCA_964483005.1 uncultured Candidatus Saccharibacteria bacterium
CCGTGTGAAGCTCAGGAAACTGTACCCGAACGTTTAGGTGTGGCGGGGTACTAGTAGAACTAGTGGTTTACCTTATGGGTAATTAGATAGGCCCGGCTCAACACAGCTCAGAGGCCATGAAGGCGAGTTATCGCCTGCAACCTATGTTGAAGCTTTTAATGCTAAGGCTAGGGCACAGTCGGCCTGTTGTAATGTATTGGGATATAGGAATGTAGCTGTCGTAGGTCGATCAGCCGGCGCTGTTGGTGCACTAGCTCTTGCGTGTAACCCGGATTTTCAAGTACCACGACTAGCTGTATATGCTGCAGAGCCAGTTGCCGTACAAAACATGACGGTTCGGGAGGGTCGAGAACTATTCCAAGACTACATGAAACAGCAACAAGCGCTTCAAGATGAAGCCCGTCGTGACCCTAACTCGCGACTTATACTGCCTGAACCGCATGGACTGACAGGCTTTGCAGCACTTAAACGTGCAGCGTACATCGTTCACGATAGTATTGCCGACCGACAAAACTCAGCGAAGATTTGGGCCAGCGGCGTCACCGTTGATTACGCACGCCACCTTGCTGCAAAACGACCAGATGTTGCGGTAAAAATTGACTTTGCCGAGACAAGCCTAAGCGGAAACAGTGATGTCTTTGAGGCCTTTCAGGAAATCAAAGAACTCAGAGACCCAGAAGCCGAGCCTTTTCTTGTCGAGCGCGTGCCTAACACAACTCATGCATCTTTCGATAATCGGACTTTTTTTGCGGGTCGTCTAGCGCCAGTAGTTGCTTGGCTCCGCGAAGAGTAGTGCACAAGCAAAATACATGCTAGTTTGTCTGGCGCCAGGCGGCGATGGCGGCGTGGTTGCCGGTTTGTAAGACCGCGGGGACAGGTACGCCACGGAACTCGGCCGGGCGGGTGTACTGGGGGTATTCGACGGTGACGTCGTCGTCTTGAAACGACTCTATGTCGGCACTGGTTTCACCACCAAGCACACCAGGTATTAGTCGCACCACACTATCTATAATAGTCATGGCCGGTAGTTCACCACCAGTCAGCACGTAGTTGCCCACGCAAAACTGCTCGTCGACCCACTGGGTCACGCGCTCGTCGTAGCCCTCGTAGCGCGGACAAACCAAGATAAGCTCGTCGACCTCGGCCGCCAGCCGCTTCGCATTTGACTGCCTATACAGCTTGCCCCTCGGCGTCGGCAAAATCACCTTGACTCCTCTGTCGTCCGTAGCTGCCGCGAAGGACGATTGACTCCTTGACTCCTTGACTCTCTCCTTCGCATGCTCTATCGCCGCCACCAACGGCTCGACCATCAAAAGCATCCCATCTCCCCCGCCATACGGCGTGTCGTCGACCTGCTGACGCGGCCCAAGCCCAAACTCGCGCAAGTTTATACACTCGTAGGTTACGAGCCCGCGGTCGGCTGCCTTCCATAGCATGCTGCTACCGAGCACGCCGGTAAACATTTCGGGGAAAAGGGTGATTATTTGGATACGCATGGTTCTTGGTAGATGGATATGTAGAGCGAGTTGAGCGTGGTGTAGGCACGACGTATTGCAGCAAAACTGGGAGCGAACTGGGCTATATGTCGAGGTCGTCGAGGTCGGCTAGCTCGGCGCGTGTACGGGCGACGGTGTCGCTTTCTTTTTTGGCTGGTTCGTTTGCTACAGTGTCGTCGCGGTCGCTATGGACTGGGCTGGCAAAGCTGCTGGTGTCGTCGCTGCTGTCGCTGTCGTGGGTGTGTGGTGCAGTGTGCGACGGTGCGGCGTATTGCTCGTGCTCACGGGCTGGTCGCTCGATGGGGTTGCCATGCTCGTCAAGCCTGTCGACATCGACAATTTTAAGGTTGTAGCGGGCTTCGTGTTTTGTGCCAAGCGCACGCAGCAATGTGCGCAAACTTTGAGCGGTCGCACCCCGTTTACCGATCACTCGACCGAGGTCTTCGGCGTCTACGGTGAGTTCAAGCAAAACGCCCTTTTCGTCGACACGCCGGTCTACCCGAACGGCTTCGGGGTGACTAACGAGTGATGTAACGATGTATTCGACAAACTGTTGATCTATAGTTGCTGACATATGCTGCCTCCCTGGCAAGAGTTACTGACTTACTGACCACTCTATTATACCTGGGGTGAGCGTCGCAAATCAAACCCAAAACAGTCGAGTGCGCAAGGCCGAGAGGCGCAGCATGAGTATGCAGGCAAAGACATCGAGTGAACCGACACCCAGCAGCAAAGCACCTGCCACCGGGTTGAGGTTAACCAGCCCATCGCTCGTCCAGGCGTCGAGCCATCGCAACACATACGCGGCGTTTAGCGCTACCCAAAAAACAAACCCCGCAAGACCTGCCGAGCGCAACACAAAGCGCATAAACACGTCGCGAGTCGCGTCTTGGTCTGCCTTGGTACGTACATAATGGTGCACGTGCAGCGGCTTGTCAGACATGTAGGCGTGCACGATAACAATTGACAGCCCAATAAGCCCGTACGTGAGCGAGCCAATCAACATCCAAAACACAAACACCCCAGTTGAATTAATAATGTCGTTGTTGAGAAACTGGCCAACCAGCGACGCGTAACTATTGGTTACTTCGAGCGTTTCGCTGCTAAAATAACGGCTTTTTATCTCGCTGGTATGGGTCAGCAGCGCTAGCAGCACAACCAATACCGGTATCCAGGCGCATTGGAGTGGTGTGGGGAAATAGATTTTCTCTTTTGTTTTCATACCTGGTGTGCGCAGTAGCGCTTACCTTTAGTATAGCACCCCCGCCAATCAGTTCCGTACACGGCAGACCCACGTCCATTTTTTTCGCCCTCCAGGCGTTTGCAAGGGAAAAAGTGCACAAGCACTTTTTCACCTTTGCTTCACTTGCAACCCCTCCGGTTGAAAAAAATGGACGTGGGTCTGTCTGCAAGGTCTGAACCGCAGGTCTTTTGGAGGTCATCTTCGGCTTCGCGCTCAGACACGCAACTATGCCACAGCCAACAAACAACAAACAGTCAACAGGGCCAACGAACAACGCAGCCGAGGCGAGACCGTTGCCCAGTTGACCGTTGCTTGTTGATCGTTCAAGCACGTGGGGTCAGCCGTTATATAAAGACTTACTCTACTGCGGCGTCTGTCTCTGGTTGGGCGGTGTCGGCTGCTTCGGCGTCAGCTGGTGCGGCTTCGGCGGCAGGAGCTGGAGTTTCTTTGGGCTGGTTGCGGCGAAGTTTTTCGGGGTTACGTAGTGTGCCTGTTTGTTTGGCAGGCAGCGTAACCCAAGCGGGTAGTTTAACGCCCTCTTTTTTCAAAATTAGCACCACGCGGTCACTGGGTTGTGCGCCATGGTCAAGATAGTGCTGTACCCGCTCTGTATCGAGCACAACGACTTTGGTATGTGGATTGTAGGTACCCACCTGAGCGACAATTTTGCCACTGGTAGGGGTCCGGCGACTGTCTTGGACGACAACGCGGAATTGTGCGTGACCTTTACGGCCAGTACGCTGCAGACGAATAACGAGCATTCGTGGTTCCTTCCCTTTAGTTTGTAAATAGTTAGTAAATTGGTGTCTAAACTGCTGCCAGTCTAGCACCTTTCACCCCTGTTGTCAAACAAGGCAAAAACCAGGCAAAAACAACAAAGCGCGCCGCATCCGCAGCGTCAGGGCCTGCGCCAGGGTCCAACCTTGACGCAAACCGTATGTTCCTTGTTTGTTTGCGTCAGGGTTGGACCCTGGCGCATAGCAGGCGGAATGCGGGGTGCCGTGAGGAGCTATGACCGCTACGACTCGACAAAGGTTAGTGCGTACCCGACCCGACCGGCTCGACCGGCTCGACCAACCCGGTGAATGTAGTCGTCGTACGTCTGCGGCTGGGTGTAGTTAATCACGTGGGTAATGTCTGACACGTCGAGTCCGCGCGCCGCAACATCGGTCGCAACCAGTATCGTTACCTCGTTTTGCTTAAAACTGCGCAAGGCACGGGCCCGCTGGCCCTGGCTTTTGCCACCGTGTATGGCCGCCACGCGAAACCCGCGCTCACCAAGATCGCGCTCGAGCCGCTCGACACTGCGCTGCGTCGCCTCAAAAATAATAGCTTTGGCCGTGTCTGTGTCGATAAGTATGTCGTGTAGTTTGTCTATTTTGTCTTGTTTGGCACGGTAACGTACCACGTCTTGGTGCACGTTTTCGCTGGTGTCACTGGCTTTGATGGTAATCATTTCGGCGTCGGGCGAAAAAGTACGAATAAGGTTGTTGACCCGCGTGTCCATAGTCGCCGAAAAATAAAAAGCCTGGCGCTGAGTAGCCAACTGGCTCAGCAGCAGCTGCACATCGTTCACAAACCCCATGTCGAGCATACGGTCGACCTCGTCGAGCACAACCAGGTTTACCGTGTCGAGGGCTAAAGTACCGCGCTCGATGTGGTCTTTAATACGCCCCGGTGTGCCAATAACAATACGCGGTTTTGCCCGCAAGTCGCGCAGCTGTGGCCCATAGCTCATACCGCCCAGCAGCAGCGCTCCGGTAAACCCACCGCCCTTGCCCATGGCTCGGCACTCTGCCTCGATTTGCTGTGCCAGTTCACGGGTAGGCGCAACAATAAGCGCCTTGCTAGTGCGATCGCTCATTAGCCGGTGCAAAATAGGCAGCGCAAAGGCCGCTGTTTTGCCGGTACCGGTGCTGGCAATCCCTATTACGTCTTTACCGGCCAGCCCGAGCGCTATAGTCTGGTCTTGGATGGGCGTTGGGCTTACGTAGCCTTTGGTGGCAATGTTTCGGTGCAGCTGCTCGTGAAAAGCAAAGTCTTGAAACACGTGCTGCGAATGATACGACTCTTGCGTTACCGGCGACGCCACTTTGACAAATCGCTCGGGGTTAATGTATTGGCCAGCGCCTCGCGCCCGGCGTTGGGGCCGAGGGCGTGCGTAGGGTGAGCGACTGCTTTTATAGGCAAAACCGCGTTTTGTTTGTACGGGCATAGAGTGTTCCTTTTAGGTATAGTGGTTGGGTAATATCATATCGCGACAAATCGGCATTCTTGTCGTATTGTCTATGACGCCAAAGCACTTACCTAAAAACCGCGGAATCACAAAACAATTACCCCCATATTACCACACTCACCCCCAACCCGCAACCTTCGCCTTAGAAGCGGTTGGGAGCCCTAATCTGTTGATTCCCGAGCTTTCTGTGCGGCTATAGCAGCCTCCATTGCCTGCACATCGTGTAGTAGCAATCCCGCGTTCGCTAAAAATAAGCCAGCCACACCCCCCCACCGAAACACCTACGAAACCAAGACCAAATGTCTCTGTAGTTGGGACCTGTTGCGACTTTTCGTATGCGACCCGCCATTGCTCATGGACTATTTTTGGAGTTGGCAACTGAATGCTCATGTCAGCTTGGTCTGGTGGTAGTAACGCCCCGACCCTAGACGATTGATCGCCGTGTGTGTCGCTCGTGGGTTCGTTTGTATACCGTTCAATAGCTTGTCGTATCCGCTCCCCAAATCCACAATCCTCTACCGCCGAAGACGGCATTTCACCCACTGTAATAACAGTCTTACCTGCTTGTTGTGCGATAAATTTTTCACAGCGGGCTAGCCGATCAGCCTGGTCAGCTGCAACTTCATTACTGCGAACTCCGACTCCCCAACCACTCAATACACCAACGGCAGTACACGCCCCAACAGTGCCTAGGAAAGCCATGGCAACCTTTCGGCGTGGTGAGGCACTTTCCTCGATTGCGCGCTCATACTCAGTTGGAGACAACTGACGTGCAGCTATTTTCCACCTCTCTCTTAGTCTTTTCATATAGCAGTACTATACGCTATTTTTGATATTTGTGGAGAGCCGTGGCGGCGGCGGCGACCTGGGCGGCTTGTTTGCTGGGGCCGTTGCCGGTGCCAACGAGTTTGTCTTCGACGTACACGCCGACGGTAAAGGTTTTTTCGTGGTCGGGGCCTTCTTCGCTCATCACTCGGTAGCTAGGGGTTGCGCCCACTTGCCCCTGCACAACCTCCTGCAAGCGCGACTTGGGGTCCATCCACGAGCCCGAGGCCAAAATAGTTTCAAACGTACTCAAAATGTTTTCGGTAATAAAAACTTTGCAGGCCTCGTAGCCACGCTCTAGATACAGCGCCCCGACGATTGCCTCAAAACTATTGGCCAATATTTGCGCCCGAGCCCGCTCTGTCCCCCGCTTTTCGCCGCGGCTCAACCGCAACAATGGCTCCACCCCTAGCCGGGCCGCAGCTGCACCAATACTCTCGGTTCGCACCAAACTACTGCGCCAGTTTGTAAGCACGCCCTCTGGCTCGCTGTAGGTAGTGTACAGGTACTCGGTAACTACCAGCTCTAGCACGGCGTCACCCAAAAACTCGAGCCGCTCGTTGTGCTCGCTGACAGATTTTTTGTGCTCGTTTAGGTACGAACGGTGCGTGAGCGCGGTGATCAGCAGCTGTAAGTTGTGAAACGCCCCGCCTAAAAACCGAGTGGCAAAATCTTGATACGGTGTTGTGTCCATACTATCAGTTTATAGTGAGTAGTTTATAGTTTTTAGGAAGTTAGCTTTACGAGCCACCCTACACACTACAAACTAAAAACTACCAACTATTTATCCTTTCTCTTACTTTACTTTTTTCATCCCGGTTAGGCAAAATCTTGATACGGTGTTGTGTCCATACTATCAGTTTATAGTGAGTAGTTTATAGTTTTTAGGAAGTTAGCTTTACGAGCCACCCTACACACTACAAACTAAAAACTACCAACTATCCTTTCCTTTCTCTTACTTTTTTCATCCCAGCCAGCATAAGTTTGCCGATGTCTTCGTAAGCAATGGCGTCGACCGCCTTTGCCGCCGGCAACCACTGTATGTCGCTCAGCCAATCTTCGGGGTACAGCCGGTTGGTGTTACCAAGCCCCTCAACAAGGTAAATGTGCATGGTCATTAACACCAGGGTATGGTTGCGCCGATAGCGAAAGTTGACCTTGCCGAGCCACTGCATGACGCGCATTTCTTGCAAACCGGTTTCTTCGCGTATTTCGCGCTCGGCCGTGGCTTTGGGCTCTTCGCCCTCTTCGACATGCCCTTTGGGGATAGTCCAGCGGTTTTTGGCGTCTTTAATAAGCAAAATCTCGACCGCCTGCGTTTTAGGACTATGTCGAAAGACAATCCCCCCCGAAGTTGTTTCGTGCACAACCTCTTGTATGGCGGGACGTCGTGTCACAAATTTGCGAAACCCTTGGATCGGTTTTTTTATACCCTGCATGGGGTGATGTTTGCGTTTATGCTCGTCCATACGCTAGGCCGCCTTCTTTGCTGCAGTTTGCGATTTTGTTTGGGATGGCTTTTTGACAGGGGTGGGTTTTGTCTGAGATGCCTTTTTTGACGTGTCGCCTTGAGATGAATCGTCTTGCGGTTTGGTCGCTCGCGCGACCTTTGGTTTTTGCTCGCTTGGCTCATCGCCTGCTTTACTCGTTGGGTCGTTGGCTGCTTGCCTCTCTTGTCGTCCGTGGCTACTGCGAGGGGTGGTTGGCTCCTCACCCACTCGCCTCTGCTCAACGCCACCGTTTTTGTTTTTTAGCGCCGTGCCCAGCACACCGTTAATAAACTTGCTACTGTTGTCACCACCAAAGGCTTTTGCTAGTTCAACCGCCTCGTTTATTACAACCTTGGGCGGCACATCTGGCTGGTAGTACAGCTCGTACACCCCCATGCGCAGTACCACACGGTCCATGCGCGCAATCTGCTCGAGCGGCCACTCTGGCGCAAGCGGGCGTATAATGTCGTCGAGCTCACTGACACGCTGGGCAATACCATTGACCAGCTCTTCTACAAAAAACACGTCGTCGACGGTCGATTCGTACCGGGCAACATTGCGCTTGAGTACCAGACCCAGGTCAAAAGACTCGTCGCCCGCCTCGCAGCGAAAATCCATTTCGTACAGCGTTTGCAGCGCAACAATGCGGCCCAGGTGTCGGTTACTGGCCATAGCGAACTCCGTTTGCTTGGGTAGTCGGTAGATTCATAATAAAAAGCCTGGTGTAGCCATAAAACAATCCATGCTATATGCTACCTTCTACTTGCTACCGCTCGCTTCTGCGAGCTTTCGCCCGCTTTCGCGGCGCGTGGTGTAGGCTTTGACTGGTGACTTTTTGTTAACTGCCCGCGCTAGTTTCAGCACGAGATGACTACGTCGTGCGCCGGTGGCGCGTGGACTGGTGCGTTTTTTTGGCTTACCCATAGATGTACTACCTCCCTCTTGGAAGTTTTGATTGCTATTTACCGCTAGTATACCCTGTTTTACCCTCAAACTCAATAGCAACAACCCCGAAACCACTGCAAGCTCTGCAAGGAGTCTCCCTGCAACACTGTTGCAGGGAGACTCCTTGCAGAGCGTACTTGCTGCACGGGTGTGGCGACGGTTAGCGGACGACGAAGTTTATGAGTTTTTTGGGGACGTAAATGGTTTTTACGAGTGTTTTGCCGGCGAGGTAGGCGGCGATTTTTGCATCTTGTTTGGCTGTTTGGACAGAGGTGGGTTCGTCGGCATTGGTGGGGACCTCGACTGTGCTGCGTAGCTTGCCGTTGACTTGTACGGCCAGCGTGATCGTTTCTGCCGCAAGGTATTGCTCGTCGAGTACGGGCCAGCTGTCGCGCTGGACGCTCGTGGTGTGCCCAAGGTCATGCCAGAGTTCGTCGGCGATGTGCGGGGCAAAAGGTGCTACCAAAGCAACCAAACTTTCTAGAGCAAACTGCCAGCTGGCAGTGTCGGCAAACCCTTGCTTGGCTTTGAGTGTATAGAGGGTATTGGTTGTTTCCATCATGGCGGCAATAGCAGTGTTGTAACGCTGGGACTCGAGGTCGGCGGTGACTTTTTGGATAGCAGCGTGAATAGCGCGCAAAACCGGGAGGTTTTGTGAGTTTGTAGTTTGTAGTTTGTAGTTTGTAGGTGAGGAAGCTGTATCGCTGCGCGACTGCTTGTCCGTCTGGATTCTCGCCCTCACGGGCATGACAGAAACCGAAGTGCCTTGTAACTCCTCACTTCGCCAAGGCTCTGGCGGGCGGGCGTGACTCGTCCCTTCTTGACTCCTTGACTCCTTGAGTCCTTGACTCTCTAAGTATTCCTGCACCAAGTTCCACACCCGGTTCAAAAACCGGTACGCCCCTGGTACGCCCTGCGGGTCCCAGCGTGTGCCGAGCTCGAGCGGGGCGGCAAACATCAGGTAGGTGCGCAGGGCGTCGGCCCCATAACCCTGCCCAATAATCTCGAGCGGATCGACGCCATTGCCTTTGCTTTTACTAAACATGGTGCCGTCGCTGGCCGTGACTTTGCCGTTAAACAAAAACTTTTTAAATGGTTCGGGGTCGGCCAGCAAACCAAGCTTGTGAAAAAAGTGAGCGATAAAGCGCACATATATAAGATGGGCTGTGGCGTGGTCGCCGCCGTTGTAAAAATCTACTGGCATCCATTTTGCAGCGATCGACGCGTCAAACGCGACCTGGGCGTTGTGCGGGTCAAGGTAACGCAGCTGGTACCAGCTGCTGCAAATGTAGGTGTCGAGGGTGTCGGTTTCGCGCTCGGCAGGGCCGCCACACGTCGGACAGGTGGTGTGCACCCAGTCGGTCGCTCTTGCCAGCGCGCTACGGCCATCGCCACTGGGGCGGAAATCTGCGAGCTCGGGCAGCACTACCGGCAGTTGTTCTTCTGGTACCGGCACAATGCCATCGGTCGGGCAATGCACTATGGGGATTGGCGCACCCCAGTAGCGTTGCCGACTCACGCTCCAGTCGCGAATTTTGTACTGCGTGACTGCCCGACCGACGTCTTTTGCCACGAGCGCGTCAAGCATGGCCTGGCGCCCGGCTGCAAAATCCATACCGTCAAACTCGTCGGAATGCGCCAGCTTGTACTTGGTGCGGTTCGGCTTAATGTCTTCGCTGTACGAGATAAATTCCTGTTGTTCGGTCGTGTATACAATGGGCAGCCCAAACTTTTTGGCAAATTCGTTATCGCGCTCGTCTTCGCCTGGTACGCCCATTACCGCGCCCGTGCCGTAGCCCATCAACACATAGTCGGCCGTCCAAATGGGAATCTTAGCGCCGTTCAGCGGATTGATAGCATACAGCCCCTCTATGGGTACGCCCGATTTTGTTTTGTCGGCAAGCCGCTCCAGCTCTGACTTACGGTGCACTTTGGCCAGGTATTCTTCGATATCGACGGCGTTTTCGGCCAGCGGGCCATACTGCGTTACGAGCGGATGTTCCGGTGCCAGCACCATGAATGTTGCGCCAAAAATGGTATCGTGCGCTGTGGTAAACACCGAGACACGTGGGACGCTATGGCGTAAAATAAACGGCTCCTGGCTGCCGCGAAAATGCCGCTCGGTGGCTGCCGTTTCTTCATAGTCTGCCGCTAGGTTTTTTGCGAGATCGAGCAAGTATGGTTTGCGCAGCTCGGCCTCGTGCGTATCTGATAAAACGATGCGGCGGGAAGCGTTTTGCCTGATGAGATCGTAGTCATAGGTCATGTCGAACGTATCGAGAAATGGTTTGCATTTTTGCCGGTAGGCCTCAGTTCGGTAGGCCTCGGGGAGCGCGGGCGCAACCAAAACCAGGCTGTGAATGCGGTGCGGCAGCTTTTCAGCGACTTTCATGGCCACCACTCCCCCCAGGCTGTGACCGATGAGTACCGTATGGTCGTCGAACTGACAGTTTTCGAGCACGTAGGCAACCTGCTCGGCCTCGGTGGGTGCTTCGGTGTGTGGCAACTGTGGTGCCTGCACACGGTAGCCCTTGGCTTCGAGCTCGTGCTTGAGCCAGGGGATGAAATTCTTTTCGTTACTCCCTGTGAAGCCGTGCAAAATAACAAAGTTGAGTTCTGTGCCATCCGACAATGCAAAGTCAACCTCGGCGCCCTCACTTTTGCCAATCCAGTTAACCTGGGCGGTTTTGACCACCTCTGACCAGTCGAGGTCGTGCGTGGCCTGCAGCAGCTCGTCGGCATAGTCGGTAATGCGGAAAAACCACTGGCGAACGGCCTTTTGCTGCACTTCTGGGTCGTCGGCGGCGTCGTGGCGCCAGCATTTGCCGTCAATAACTTGTTCGTTGCTAAGCACGGTTTGGCACTTGGTGCACCACCACTGCATGCGCTCGTCTTGGTAGGCGAGGCCGTGTTTGTACATTTGGGTAAAAATCCACTGCGTCCAGCGGTAGTACTCGGGGTCGCAGGTGGCAATTTCGCGGCTCCAGTCGTTGCTCCAGCCCATGGCTTTGTATTGTTTGTGATAACTGGGAATAATGGTCGCCATGCTTTGCTGCGGCGACACCCCCGCCTTTATGGCGTAGTTTTCGGCCGGCAAACCAAACGCGTCCCAGCCCACGGGGTGGTAGCTTTCGAACCCTTGCTGGCGTTTGAACCGCGCCATAACGTCGCTAATGGTGTAGTTGAGCGCATGCCCAATGTGTATCCCCGCCCCGCTCGGGTAGTTAAACATGCTCATAGCCATGTATTTTGGCTTGTCTGACTGCAAGTCGGCCTTATACACCTGTTCGTCATCCCACACCTGTTGCCACCGCGGCTCGATCTCTTTCGGATTATAGCGTTTCATAAGATTTCAGTATACCAGATACGACTGGTCATATGGGCGCCAGGCAAATGATCGCCGACATGAAATGGAGCGAAAACGACAAAGCCTATGTGGAAATACTGCGAAAGTTTCGGTTCATTACAGCTGGCGAGGACAGGCTGTAGATTTGGAAGGCCGATTTTTTGGTATATATACCCAAACAACCCAGACTACCGAACTTTCAGCCAGCCCTCATCGGCTGAAATAGCCCGAAACCTTCGCAGACTATCCCTGGTAGGCTTTGTCGGTTTCGGGGTATTTCATCTCGACGATCATCTGCCTGAAAATTCGGAAACCTAGGTCATTTGGGTATATACCACTCGGAAGCTAAAATTCGGCTTCTTTACTTGACTCCTCACCGGCCAAAACCAGCCAAGACTTTCGTACACCATCCGCCGCGACGGAAGACTCGTCAGTCTTGACTGGTATAACGCATGTAGCTCACCTGTTACGTATACTATTAAGCGGTAATCGGGTACGATGTAGCAACGATTGTTAGTAGTACTGGAGCATGGTGGGGTGGATGATGGCGATGCCTTCGTAGTTTTTTAGCTGTAGCAGCTCGCGGTCGGCGGTCACAATAGCCTCCGCCTTAGCTTCGAGAGCGCACTCGAGGATGATGTGGTCATCGGTGTCACGCAGAACGCCCGTGATGTGGCGCGCGGGATACACCTCAGTTACGTATTGCAAAACAAGCCGGATAAACGCCGTTGCTTCTGCGTTGTCCTTGCGGAATGTTGTCACAAGCTTTTGCTGAATCTCTAAAATAATTGCTGGAGAAATAAAAATTTCGTAGGCACCACTCGGTTCAGCTTTGCACAATTGTTCCTGCATGTAGCCGCCCGTTTTGGTTGCTGCGAGATACACGTTCGTATCAAAAACTAAGCGCATGACTATACGTTGGCACGTGCCCGCTCGGCTGCCATCTTGACTTTGCGCTCCTCGTACGTTTCCTTACTTTCCAGGTATTCGTATATGTCTTCTTCTGTCTCAAGCCCCAAGGTCCGAAAGGTTGGTTCCATGCTAGCCTGAATTTTACGAAGCCCTTCTTCGAAACGCACTTTTTTTAGCAAGTCGCGCAGCACTTCGCTTTGCGATTTTTTGCTACGCTTGGCGAGGCGGGCAATGGTGCGCCTGTCTGCTTCGTCTACCGAAAAACTCATGGTTGGCATAGCGCTATTTTACCCTGTTAACTCTGCCTTTGTCAATAAACTTTTATTGACGCGCGTTAGAGCATGGTGAGGAATGAGGTGTAGTCGGGGAGTTTGCCGTGTATAAGGTCGGCGTGGAGCGTTTGCAGCTGTTTGGTAACGGGACCGGGTTTGCCGGTGGCAATTCGGCGGGCATCTATTTCGATTATGGGGGCAATGTTGGCGCTGGTACCTGTGGCAAACACCTCGTCGGCAATGTACAGCTCGGTGAGGTCGACTGCCCGTTCTACAACCGGCAGGTCAAGGCGCTGGCGCACCAGCTCTATCACCGAGCGTCGGTTAATGCCCTCGAGCAAGTCCGAGGGCGCGTCGGGTGTAATAACCACACCCTCACGCACCACAAAAATGTTTGCCGCCGAAAGTTCACAGACGTGCCCCGCCCCGTCGAGAAAAATACAGTCGTCGTAGCCACTGTCGAGAGCGTCTTGCTTACCGAGCACCGAGTTAACGTAGGCGCCGTTTACCTTGGCGCGAGCCGGAATGGCGTAGTCGGGCACTCGTCGCCAAAAGCTGGTTTTAAACCGTGTGCCTTTGGGGTGCAAAATGGTTTCGGCCGGGTACACAAACATGCTCAGCGTGGTGGCAAGCCCACGTGAGCGCGTGCCGGCAATGTCGCTGGTCACGTGCACCGTCGCCCGCACAAACACATCGGTTGTCGGCGCAGTTGCTGCCAGCAGCTCACCAACTGCGGCCGCAAACCGCTGGTACGACCACTCGGCCGCAAAAGTATCGATGCCAATAATATGCGCCGAATTGCACAGCCGCGCAAAATGCTCGGGCAGCCGAAACGCCGCGCGCTTGCCCGTGTCGGTGACACACACCGGAAACACAGTGTAAACACTCAGCCCATACAGGACCGCCGAGCTGGTAATTTTTAGTCCCGCCTGCGCCTCGTCGACCACGCGGTCGCCAAAATAAACTTTGTTATATGCCTGAGCCATGGTGCCTCCTTGTTGTTTAGTATTGTATACTGTCACTATGCAACGAGTCCATGTTATATGCGGAGGGGTTTCGGCAGAGCGCGAGGTTTCGCTGCGGTCTGGCCGAGCGGTGGCCGAGGCTTTGGCTGCCAAAGGCTACCGAGTGCACACGCTCGACACCACCGACCCCGACGAGCGCATCGCTGAGTGCGACGTGGTGTTTCCGGTACTACACGGTGTTGGCGGCGAAGACGGCACGTTTCAGGCTCGACTCGAGGCGCTCGGCGTGTGTTTTGTGGGCAGTGGCTCTGCCGCGTCGCGACTGTGCATGGATAAAGCCGCGTTTCGACAGCACATGACCAGCGCCGGTTTTGGTATGGCCGACGGCGGGCCGCACACGTACGAAGCGTACCAAAGCAGCCCACTCGCAGGCGCACCGCACGTGATTAAGCCAGTCGATGGTGGTTCGAGCATAGACACGCTCATCATCCGAGACGCAGCCGCCAGAGACGAAACTGCCATCCGAGACGCATTTGAGCGCCACAGCCATATGCTGGTCGAGCGCCTCATAGTGGGCGACGAAATCACCGTCGGCGTGCTTGGCGACCAGGCGCTGCCTGTTATCGAAATTATCCCGCCAAGCGACGGCGAGTTTGACTACACCAACAAATACAATGGCCACACCCAAGAACTCTGCCCGCCCGCACACATTTCTGCCGCCGTGCAAGAGGCAGCGCAGCACCTTGCTCTGCGCGTTCACCAAGCAGCCGGCTGCCGTCATCTGTCTCGCACCGACTGTATTGTCGATGGCGGCGGCCAGTTGTACTTACTCGAAACAAACACCATACCCGGCATGACTGCCCAAAGCCTCTACCCCAAAATGGCCGTCACGGCCGGCCTTGATTTCCCCAGCCTGTGCGCCCAACTCGTCGGCATGGCTCTCGACACCCACCGCTAACAGACGCCTGCGTGGTTTAGCCCGACGTGGATTGAACGGTCAACAAACAACGGTCAACGAGCAACAAACTATGCAACAGTCTTACCCTCGCCCCCTACACTTTCTACCCCATTGTCATCCCGACCGAAGTGGAGGGATCCCGTCGAGTGCAGGTGGGTCAGGGCCTTACCTCGGGCGCGTTGAAAGTTGCTGCGTTGGCTGTTTGTTGTTTGTTGACCGTGGCATAGTTGAGCGTCTTTTCTGTGGTGGGCCCTCTCGCTCAAGCTAAGGGCAGTCGAAATAAGATGAAACCCCGAAAGACCTCATCTCATGTGGGTCAGGGTCTTACCAAATAAATCCGCTTCTCTGCTAACACCCCTGCCCGGCGAACTGGTTTGCCTTGATTTTTGCCCACGCACGAGACTGGCGAACGAGTTTGCTCACGTCGCGCGGGTGGGCGAGCAACGGTTTTAGCGCTTCCTCGGCGTAGACACCATTTTGCGAGCCTTTGGCAAGCACCACCGCCTGTGGCTTGAGTCGTTTGGCGACGTATCGGCCGGCCTGGTACGGTGTGCTGCAGCTATACACCTGGCAGCCAGCGGCGCGCGCGGCCGGAGCCAGCCAGCGTTTGGCATCTGCCCCAATAGTCACCACTAGGTCGAGCCGCTGCGGGTCACAGTAAGCCCCCACCGTCTCGTGTGCCTCCCGCGCAAATGTGCCAAGTTCGTTCATGCTGCCCAGTATGGCAATACGCTGTGGCGCTGTGGTGGCGTACAGCACGTCAAGCGCGGCTTGGACGGCGACGGGAGTGGCGTTGTAGGTATCGTCAATCAGCGTTGTGCTTTTTACACCATCGAGCACTTGCATACGGCCGGCAAACGGTGCCAGCTGACCCAGGGCATGTTGTAGCGCCTTGTGATCCATGCCGAGCATATCGGCCACCGCGGCAGCGGCGAGCGCACTACTGGCACCCTGCACACCGAGGTATTTGACGGTTGCCGTCAGACTGCCCTTAGGCGTCTTGACCTGAAGCGTCTGGCCATGCAACGAAGGTTTGGTAGCGCGGGCAGCGTAGCCTTGTGGATCGTGCGTTTTTAGACTGTACTGGGTAAAACGTTTGCTAGTTAGATATGTGCTCGGAACCATGTCGGTGTTAATCAGCACGCGTTTGCTGTAGTCAAACACGCTCAGTTCTTCGGCGGCAACCGCATCCATCGTCCCAAAGTTGGCCATGTGTTCGGGGGTGACTGCCGTCACAACGGTAATGTCGGGACAAACGTAGGCAAAGTCTTTCATTTGGCCAGGGGCGTCGGTGCCGAGTTCGACCACGACGACATCGTACGGGTACGGTTGGTGGAGAGCCGCGGCGTTTTCGCCAAACACACGCATCCAGGCAAAAGGGTTATACAGCGAAGGTTCGGTCTGCCCAAAAAACACCAGCGGCACCGTAACACGGTCGTTATAGTTGCCTGACTGGTACCGCACCCGGCTGTACTCGCCCAGCAAGTGAGCGACGGCGAGCTTGGTCGTGGTTTTGCCAACCGAACCAGCCACAGCCACAACCGTCACGTGGTGCCGACGGCGCAGCTGCCGCACCTGGGCTTCGAGTACACGTGCGACCACGTATCGACCCAGCTGTTTTGGCCGCGTGACATAGGTGAGCACCCGGCCACCCGCAACCACCAGCGCCAACATATGGGCGGTAACTATTGGGTACGACAAAAGTGTCGCCGCGGCAAGTTCTAGGTAGCCAGGCGTCCGCTGCAGTTGCCACGCGACAAACAGGCTAACCCCGGCGGCAATCTGCACAACCGTCCAGCTAAACAGCAGCGCCACGAGTGGTCGGTCTGACGGGCTGAGTTGGCGGCTGGTGGTGCGAAACGTCTTGCTCTGCCAAAACCAGCGCAGGTACTGGCAAACCGACGAGTCGTGCTCACGCCAGGCCTGCACCAAACGACAAGCTAGTCTCGGGCTAAACAACCGTACAAGGACTGTGAGGTGTTGCATACGTTTACGCTATGTACCTTCGGACGAACCAGTTATAGTCTGCTGCCTGTTGGCGTAGGAGCGGCTGGCTGTGGTGCAATGGCGCTTTGGTCGAAACCAAGCTGCTTCATAACCTCGGTGATTTGTTTAGCGCCCGTGGGCATCGCAACATCTGGTTTGTCGGTCGTGCTCGCAAATGTGCCGGTCATGTCGAAGGTGGTTTTGTCTTTGCCGCCAAAGTTTGCCTTGGCTTTCATGTCGATCTTGCTCATTTTGTCGCGCATGGTAAAGCCTATGGTTGCTTTGCCTGGCGTGTTTGGGTCGGTCGAATCGATGGCAATTTCAAAGGGATAGGTGTCGCCACCCGTGTAGTTTTGCGCAACAGTCATGGTGGCGTTTGACTGGGTAAAAGTAGCGCTTTTGACGAGTTTGGTTTGTAGGTCGACACGCAGGTCAAATTCGCCGTTGTCTTTGGCTTTGTCGACCGCAGACGAGAGTTGTTGTAAGCCAATGGCCTCACTGTAGTTTTTGCCGGTGACTGTTTTGGCCCAATCGTTCAGCTTGCTGCTGTCGATGGCTTTGCCCAGTTCGTTGAAATACGTTTTGAGGTTTTTTTTGTCGTAGGTGACTTTGTAGTGGTTTACAGTGCGACCATCGACTGTTTCTTTGCCGACAAAGCTTTTGTAGTGCATAACAGCGGTGTTTTGGTCGGTACTAAACAGGTATTTTTGGTTGACGGCTTGCATTTTTTTGTTGGCGTCAGTAACTTGCTCGGCGGTTGGTAGCTCTGAAAAGCTTAGCGCACCGGTGCCGCTTGTGCCCGTCGCGGCTTCGATTTGCTTATAGTAGGTGTCGAGCAACGTGCGGTCTATAGCCACCCACTGGCCGTCAAGGTTGACCAGTTGCGTCATGCCGAGCTGTTCGAGAGTGGGTTTAATGCCGGTTAGCTTGAGGTAAATGTCTGGGTTGGTGGACTGTTTGGTGGCGAGGGCGCGTATTTCGGCGCGGTATTTTTGGCCCATGGCGTTCGCGTCGACGGTCATAACGGTGTTTTTCATGTCTGTTTTGCCGGTGAAACTCCCGTCGGCGCTCATCGATGCGCCCTGAAGCTTAAATGTGCCATCCATGGTGACGGCGGCTTCTTTTTTGTAGAGTTGGCTGTCTTGTGAGAAAAATGTTTCGGCGGCTTTATTGGTGCGCTGCAAGCTGGTTTTATACACGGTCTCTGGCTTGTTTGGCAGGTACATGCCTAAAACATAGCCGCCGCCAAGCAGTGCAATGAGCAACGCTGCTGCGGCCACGCCCGGGATAAGCCATTTTCGCTTGGGTTTGGCGCCGCCGACTTGTACGGTGTTGCCTGGAGCGGCAGGTGCTGGAGTGTTTTGTACCGGACTTGGTGCTGGGCTGGTACTGAGTGATTGCGGCTGAAGCGTCGGTGTGGCTGGTGAAGCGGTTGAGGTACTTGGCTCGGGAGCGCTCGGCTGTGTCGGAGGTTCAACGGTGTTGGGTTTGTTTGGGGTTGGGGTTGAGTTTGTCGGCTCCATACGCTTGGTTGCTCCATCTCGCTTACGATTGTGATGTCTTAACTATACGCTGTCTAACTATAATCCGTAAAGGCTGACATATAGCAGCCCCCTCCGACTGCGCGCACACAAACTCCGTCGCAAAGCCTGTCCTCAGCTTGAGCGAGAGGTCACGTCACTGGAAAAACACGCAACTATGCCACGATCAACAAACAACACACGGCCAACACAGCAACTTTCAACGCACCTGAGGTAAGACCGTTGCCTAGTTGACTGTTGCGTAGTTTGTTGCTCGTTGACCGTTGTCAGTTGACCGTTCAACCCACGTCGGGCTAAACCACACCGCCGGTTCCAGATAAAACCTGCCCCCTGCTACAACACGGGGTCGGGATGACGGGGTAGAAAAATCACGTGGGTCAGCACGCGGTGGTGTTAGCGCGCGGCAGTTGCGCCAGCGGTAAAAACGTCGTATGATAATCGGGCGGCAGCGTGCCGACGCGAGCGGTTTTTAAAGACTGGTCGTGGTCGAGACGAGTTGCGCCGATACTTGGGGCTGTAGCTCAGTTGGCTAGAGCGGTCGCCGCGGCGACAGGTCTGGAGTCATATGTATTATGTATACGTACTACGCAGTTTGAAAAACGGTCGACTCTACACAGGCTCTAGCGCCAATGTCGAAAAGCGTCTCGCAGAGCACAATGCAGGCCGTACGATATCAACGCGGGTGTATCGACCATTTGAACTTTTACATAAAGAAACGTATGATAATCGGGCGGCAGCGTGCCGACGCGAGCGGTTTTTAAAGACTGGTCGTGGTCGAGACGAGTTGCGCCGATACTTGGGGCTGTAGCTCAGTTGGCTAGAGCGCTTGCATGGCATGCAAGAGGTCTGGGGTTCGAGTCCCCATAGCTCCACCATTCGACTCGCTTCGCTCGCTCATGGTAAACCAACCTATGATCAAACGAGGCGAGTTTTGCTTGTACGGCTATACGGTCGAATGACTCCGAGCTTGTCGAGGAGCCAGAACGACTCGCTTCGCTCGCTCATGGTAAACCAGGTTAGCGTTAAATACAGCTGCAGATTCTTTATATTTAATCCCGATCTACTGTTGGGGCGCGGTACGTACGGGCCTATCAAGCGGTGCTTGGCTGGCCGGCGGCTCGTCTTGCCTTGTGCTTGGTGCTTTCAAACCCGTGCAATCGTTCGAAGTGAATGTGGTTGACGACGGTCGCCATTTTGCGTCCATCGTACTTGTGCAAAATACTACGTGCCCGGCTTATACCTTTTCGGGTTTCGCGAGCTTTTTTGTGCTTTAGCATAATTGCCTCCTTTTGTTACGTAAACACTGGGCCATAGCGACCCACACATGCGCGCTATTCGAGCACCGCCACCATGGTGCGCGGGAGTTCGGCAGTAATATCGTCGACCGACTCGCGGTCAAAAAGTTCGATCACGGTTTGCCAGGCTGCACACAAATAGTCGCGGGCTCGATGCTCATCGACGTCTTCGAGGTCAATGTACTGCTCGATAATATCGTCGTCGACTTGGCTTGCGGTGGGTACCATCATGGCAGCGGTTTGAAGCTCTTCGGGAAGTTTGGCGGCAAAGCCACGGCGAGTGTGGTCAGAGAGGTGTACGGCAACGTTTTCGACCACGATTTCGAGCGCGTCTTGCGACTGGTCGTCACGCGCCTGGGAGATGCGTTTTATTTTTTGTATAAGCGTGTGATATTTCATATTTTGTTGATCCCCTTTCCGCTTTTTATCATGCGCCTTCGGCCTCCAGGCTGTCTATGAGATACCTCACATTTTTGCTTTTGAGCCTGCCTTGTCTTTCGTAAGAAACGCCTAAAACCATCGTGACTCTCAGTTCAATACTGGTCATTGGTGGTTTATTGATTTGCGTTATTTGTGTACCAAACGCTTACGTAGAAATGCTTTGCCTGAGGCAGCCTTTAAATAGTGCTCAAAAGCTTCAGCTTGTACTTTTGTTTCAAAGGCCCCGTACCACACTATGGTCCAGGGCCTAAATTTTGCAGTATGGCTCGACGTACCGGCATTGTGAGCGCGAAGTCTCTTCTGTAAATCAGAAGTTGACCCGTAATAATACTGGCTATAAGTTTCACTTCGAAGAATGTATGCGTAGTACATGAACATTGGGTAGCCCTGCTTCGCTAAAGCTTCGAAGGGCATCCTTCATAGCTAACAAAGTTAGCGACGAAGGATGGTGGAGCTGGTGGGTACTGCCCCCACGTCCGCCGGTTGTGTCGGTTAGAGTCCTACAGGTTTATTCTGTTTTATTGTCTTAGCGCATCTGTATCGAAACAGACAAACAGCAAATGCGAGCAATCCTAGGCTTAGCGCGTGAGCTGGATAGTTTCACGCGAGCGTCCAGAAATATAAAACGCGTTTTGGCTATCTGGCATTGTCAAAGGCGTTGTTTACGCGCTTAGGCGTAAACTGGTGCGGCTACGCGGAAGGAAGCGACAAAGCCGTTCCAAAGGGTAGCTACGCGATCAGATAATTTTGCAATTATGCTGGTTTTGCCTATAACGCTGACAAGCGACCTGCATTCATAACCGAAATGTACCAACGTCGAGCTTAAAATTCAGCCCCATGTAAAACTATTGTAGCATATATATAAGCGCTTTGTAAAGGGCATGCCACTGCGGGAGCGAGAGGGCTTGGGCGCGAGTCGCCGCTGGTATGCCCGCCTGTGCGAGCGCCGCGTTGGTTTGCTCTTTCGAAAGCTGCAAGCCGGCACTCAGGCTGTTAAGTAGCGTCTTGCGCTTTTGGCTAAACCCGGCGCGCACCAGGCGAAAAAACGGTTTTGGCTCTACGTCTGGCAAAAACGGTTGTGCCCGGCGGCGCAAGATCAAAACCTGGCTATCTACCTTCGGTGGCGGAGTAAAAAGCTCTTTTGGCACAAAAACCCCGAGTGAAACCTCACAGTAAAACTGCGTGCTCACGCTTAGCATAGACATGGCGCCCGGGCCAGCGCACACCCGCTCGGCAACCTCTTTTTGGATAAGCATAGCCGCCTGGCTAAACGGGTTGGCCGACTCGCACAACACCCGTACAAGGTTGCTCGTTAGGTAGTACGGGATGTTTGCGACCACTTTGTACCCCTCTGGAAGCTGTTGTAAGTTAAACTGTAAAATATCGCCCTCCACCACTGTAAGATTACCAAAACCTCCTATTTTAGGAGGACTGTCCTCCCAAGGTGGTTGCTGCGCTGGTTGGGCGCAGCGAGCAGCGAGGGTTTGGGCGAGGTGGGTGTCGTACTCGACGGCCGTCACGGCGGCGCCGCGTGCGAGCAATCGGCGGGTGAGCGTGCCGAGGCCTGGCCCCACTTCGAGCACTGTGTCACCGGCCTGCACGTTGGCACTGTCGCAAATACTCTCGAGCACTGCCTGGTCGTGCAGCCAGTGCTGACCTAACGATTTTTTGGGCGCGTTTTCTTTCATATTCATCGCTCTTTACCGTTGTCTTGTTACCTCTGAACCACATGCACTTTCTGAATGTCATCTTGAGCAAAGTCGAAAGATCCCGTTAGAAATGTATCTGACGGGATCCCTCCACTTCGGTCGGGATGACAGTGCGGCGGAAAGTGCATGTGGGTCAGTTGTTGTTGTCGCCCCTTCGCCTAAGCTATGGTGGGCAGGCGTGACTCGTCAATCTTACCACCAATGGTGACTCAACCAAAAATTGTATGCCCCTTCCCAGCCCCCGTACCGCCCGGCGTAGCCAGCAAACAACCGCGTTTGACAGACTGCGTCGGTCTGCCAGTTGGGGCAGGCGGCCGAGAGTTTACCAAGATTTGTCTGGCCAAGCCCATAGTAGCCGTTGGGGCTGGCGGCGGCCGTGTTCCAGCGTGATTCGCGGGAAAATATGTAGTCGACATAGGCGTAGTCTGCAGGGTTCACCCCAGCAGCGGCCATCACGGACTGCTTGTCACCAGGTATGTTGACGGTGTTGCCTTTGGCGACCAGCCGCTCGACGGGCTGTACCGTTACAATAGATTGCACCAATCGTCGGCTTACTTCTTCGCCTTTTTGCACGTTTATTTCGTAGGTCTGGGTGCGTTTTCCGGGGCTGCCCTCTTGCCGCACTGCCTGACTGCCAAACGACAACGAAGGGTCAATTACGGTTCGCACCGGCGGCGGGACGTCTTCGGTAACGGTAATAACCTGCAGCCCGTTACGTACAACCGCAACTTGCATGTCGGCACTCAGTGGTGTGGTGATGGCCGGTTTGACCGTGTCGTCGGGGCGCAGAGTAACCTTTTTTTCGCGCAGTAAATCACCTACGGTGTCGGCACGGGTTCTGAGCGCCATCGGCTGACCATAGAGTGTCAGCCCCACCGGCAGCGCTCGGTCAACCACTACGCGCTGGCCAACAACCCGCTCGCGCACAAAACTTTCTGGCGGCCCAACCGTCACCGCATCTTCCCCATACAGCGTCACGCCGGCGCTTTGCGCCATTGCACGAGGTGTCGCCGCCGCCGTACGGGCAAAGTGTTGCACCGCACCGTCGCTCACCGCCACTGGCACTGCGCGGTAAATGTTAATCAAAAAGTTGTCTTGGGTAATTGGGTCGTCGGCCGCTGGTTCGACCCGGTCGCCCGCCATAATATCGATATGCAAACTCTGCAGCAACTCACCAACCGTTTTGGCGTCGGTTGGTACCGTGGTGCGCTCGCCGTCGTGAGACACAATCGCAATAAACGTATCGCGCGCAACATACTCAGCCACAACCCCGCGTCGGTTTGCGTACAAAAAACTGGCCGCACTCAGCAGCGCTAGCACCATAAACAGCACCAGCGGCAAGCCAAGCGGGTGTTTACGCACACGGTGGGCAGACTGACGAAAGCGAAAACTAGTATCACGAATTTTTTGCATATATCCCCTCACCTACTAGTATAACCTCAGTTCGACGTAAGCACCACTTGTACCACCCGTTAGCCACCAGCAAGCGAAAGCGCAGCCTTTAGAGGTGGGGAGCCGAGTCAAGCGGATTTATTCCGGTTGACTCGGCGGGGCGGGTGAGCCCGCCCCTTTTTTAACAAGCGGGGCAAAACTAATGTTAAGTTTTTTGACACCAACGCCCTTAAAATATATAGCTGCCATGTCGCCGTGCATTTCGACCACCGTGCCCTCGCCAAACAGTTCGTGAGCCACGCGGTCGCCTTCGTATAGCTCGGGAATATAGCGCGGCTCTTGGTGGTCGACCAGTGTCGTTTCTGGTTCGTCAAACAGGTCAAACTCGGCGGCAAAATTTTGCTGCCCAAACTGCGGCATAACCGTCGTTTCTTCGACATACGCAGCGTCGATCTCGCTTAAAAACCGACTTGGGATGTTGTGTTGCCGCCCGCCGTACAGCGAGCGCTCGATGGCGTGCAGCAGATGCAGTTCTTCGCGAGCACGCGTCATGCCAACGTACATGAGCCGTCGCTCTTCTTCCATTTCGCTCTGGTCGTACAGTGCGCGCGAATGCGGCAAAATTGTCTCTTCGAGCCCCACCATAAACACTATCGGAAACTCCAGACCCTTGGCGCTGTGGAGTGTCATAAGCGTGACGACATTGTCTCCCCACCCGCCGGCGTCGAGGTCAGAAATAAGCGCGACCTCCTCGAGAAACCCGCTCAGTCCGGCATCGTGATAGCTTTGAGCCACACCTATTAGCTCGCGCACGTTTTCTTGCCGGCTTTCGCCCTGGGGCGTTTTGTCGTCGAGGTAGTTAAGGTAATCTAGGCGTTTTACGAGCGTGTCTATAAGCAGCTCGGGCGACACGGCGTCGACCTGAGCCCGCAAATCGGCAAGCAGCCTCCCCAGCTCGACAAGACCTTTTTTGGCTTTGCCAGTTACACTGTCGCACGCGTCTGCCGTGGCGAGGGCCTGCTGCAAAGACAATCCCTCGGCGAGCATCCAGCCCAAAAAATTTTGCTGGCTTTTTGCGCCAATGCCTCTCCCTGGTACATTGACAATCCGCTCAAAACTGGCGCGGTCGTCTGGCTGATATATGAGCCGTAGGTAAGCCACCAGGTCTTTGATTTCTTTGCGGTCATAAAACCGCACTCCCCCCACCACCCGATACGGCACACCGTACTGCAAAAACACGTCTTCGACGCTGCGGCTCTGGGCGTTGGTGCGGTACAGCACGGCGTAGTCTTTGTACTGGCGCAGGCCCATGTCGACCGCGGTGCGCAGCGTACGCACAATGGTTTCGGCCTCGGAACGCTCGGTCATCACCTGTTGGCTTTGCACCTTGCGGCCGTCGCTCCCGCTCGTCCACAGCTGCTTGTCGCTGCGCTGCGTGTTTTTTGTCACCACCCCGTGCGCGGCTTTCAGTATGTGACCGGTGCTGCGATAGTTTTGCTCGAGTTTTATGACCGTACAATCTCGATAATCCGCTTCGAACCGCAAAATATTGCGAAAATCTGCCCCCCGCCAACTGTATATACTTTGCCAGTCGTCGCCTACGACGGCAATATTTTTGCTATCGTTTGTCAAAAGTTTGACCAGTTTGTACTGCGCGGCGTTGGTGTCTTGGTATTCGTCGATCATAATGTGTGTAAACCGCTCGCGCCACTTTGCCCGCACGCTCGCGTGTGTTTCCATAAGCTGCACCGTGCGCCATATAAGGTCGTCAAAATCGAGCGCCTTCGCCTCGTGCAGGGCCGCCTGATACCGCGGATAAACCCGCGCAACCACCTCGCCAGTTGGACTTTTGACCACGTAGTCTTTGGGGGTAATCATTTCGTTTTTGGCGCTGCTTATCATGCTGGCAATCGTGCGGGGCGGAAACGTTTTGTCGTCGACTTGCAGTTCTTTGCACAGCCGTTTAATGGTGGCGAGGCGATCGGCTTCGTCAAAAATAACGTACGACGAAGGCACGCCAACATACTCACCGTCCATGCGCAGCAGCCGCACACATATCGAGTGAAACGTCCCCATCCACGGCATAAACCGCCGGTCGTCGGCCGACTGACCAAGCAGCCCAGCCACCCGCTCGCGCATTTCCCGGGCGGCTTTGTTGGTAAACGTCAGCGCCAAAATACTATACGGCGTGGCCTGCCGCGTCGCGATAAGATAGGCAATACGGTGGGTAAGGGTTTTGGTTTTGCCGCTCCCCGCCCCAGCCTGAATTAGCAGCGGGCCTTCGGTGGTTACCACCGCCCGCCGCTGCTCGTCGTTTAAGCCTTGCAATAGCTCCTCGTGCACTCATACATCTTACCAGACTTTGCCCCCACGACTGGTTAGTACCTGACCCACGTCCATTTTTTTCAACCGGAGGGGTTGCAAGTGAAGCAAAGGTGAAAAAGTGCTTGTGCACTTTTTCCCTTGCAAACGCCTGGAGGGCGAAAGAAGTGGGCGTGGGTCAGGGTTAATACACGTAGACAGCGGTTTTTTCGGGAGTATTGGCAAATAGCCATTTTGCTTCGTCGAGGTTGCCTATGTTTATACAGCCGTGGCTTGCCCCACTGTAGCCTGCTCGAGCAAAGTTTGCCGAGTAATGAAACGCCTGTCCCCCATAAAAAAACATGCTGTACGGCATGGCTGCCTCAAACGTTTTCGAGGTATAGTCAGCGTATTTACGCCCCTGGATAATCCGAAACGAGCCTTTTGCGGTTTTTTTAAGCGAATAAGCCCCTGACTTTGGGTCTTTTGCCCACCCGCCAAAACGAACATTGATTTCTTTGACCACCGCACCGTCTTTGACGTACCACAGCTTGCGACTAGCCTGGTTTGCGCAGAGCATAATTCCCGAAGATTTTTTGCATTTTGGCGCAAGACCCATTTCGACGTATTGTGGTGCGTTTAGCATGCGCCATGTTTTAGGGCCAACAACGCCGTCGGCGGTAAGACCCACCTGCGAACGCTGAAAATTAAGTACGGCGTTAACCGTCGCATTGCCAAACACACCATCGACAGAGACAGGTATATTGGCTGCCTTAATTTTGGCTTGCAGCTGTTTGACACACGCATGACGAGGGTTTTTACTACTGCTAAATGTTTGCGACTCGCACGGCAAACCGGCCGCCCACACCGTACCACTCACACCTGGTGCCTGCACCCAAACCAGCCCACACAACACAATCCAGTTCACCACTCGTTGATATTTCATACTACATCTTATACACCTTTTTTGCACAAATTACAACTTCACGCCGTGCTTGCTCAATTTATATTTTGTGCTATGATTTGTGAATGAAAAATGCGCTTGCAACAGAAAAAATTGACTTTGGTGCATTAGGTCGTGAAATCATGGCTGGCATGCAGGGTCAGCCTGGCTCAAGTGACTTTGACTCAGTATCGCCAACGGCGCGTATGTTTGCAGCTGCAGAAAACGCAAGAGATCAATTTGACTTGCCAGAAGATATCAACCCATCAGTAATAGCTTTCGCGACACTTTCGCCCAAATATATAGGCAGCCTCCGCATGGAACAGCTACGGTGGAGAGCACAGCAAGATAGAGACTGGGTAGCACAGACCGCGACAGCAGCAGAATCACCACTCACCCCCCCGCAGAATGCGCAGCCGACATAAAGCTGCACAATACGGTAAACAGACTTACTCCTATCAAGCGTATGCTCGGAGCCGCTGCAGCCATAGCCCTTGGGTTTGGCGCAACTGCGGGCGTAGGCCTCTACGCATACGAGGCACAGGGACGCGCTGCGGCCGGCGTTACGCCTACGATGGATATCGGTGGTACCTCGTACGCACTCGTGCCCGACCGATCTATATTTGCTGGTGATGGTAGCTCTGTAGAAGAAACGCCAGTCGTTGGCATACTTGCCAAAATACCTGGCGTGCCAGACACGTCGCCCAATCGTGTCACTATTACTACCCTCGAACAGGTGCCAGTCCCCATTGATATAGCCGTCACCACGACCACCGACACCACTGCGCAAAACCCCGTCGCAACAAACCTGGAACTGACGGGGGAAGAATATGCTGCTGATAAAGCTGCCGCGACCCAACTTATCACGCTCTTACAGCAAAACGAGGCCACCACTGGGAGCACTACCTACACCATAACAAGCACCGGCATAACCAGCGATCTATATGGTGGACGCACCGGCCGAGACGACACAAACCCAACAGATGGCGGCCCCGCACCACAGCAACAACTCGCCGTAAAGCGCGCCGAAGTTGGGGAACAGGCTCTGCGAGATGCCGCGACAGATCTAGGATACTCTTTGGACTCTGTAGCCATAAATACGATGGCCCAGGAAGATCTACTAACCCTTCAGGAGCAACAACGCGTCACCGAGATTGCTGCCAGCCAAGGAGTGTCGACCGAGGTGCTCTGGCAACAGTACAGCAGCGGCGCACTACATCCCACCATACTACAGGAACTAGGCAACATGTCACGGCCTGGTGTATCGTATCTAGCACAAGGCACCAGGCTAGAAAGACAGATAAAACAAGAGACAGTCGATGCTCCTGGCGAAACTACGACGTTTAGCTTCTCTGGAGAGGGTTCGATTGCGATCTTTGGGCTACCGATTGCCATGCTGACTGCTATACTACAGAGTCTTGCCGCAAAAAAAATTGGCCTCGGTGGATGGCTACTCCAAAGCGCAGCCCGTCGAGAAATCAAGCAAAACATGAAACGCCAAACTACTTAACACAGACTGAGGTAGGCACTAACCCGCCCGCACGTTCTGAATGTCATCTTGAGCAGAGTCGAAAGATCCCGTCAGTATTGCATCTAGCGAGATCTCTCCACTTCGGTCGAGATGACAACAGAGTAGAAAGTGCACATAGTTCAGGTACACGCGCTTTTAGCGGAGGAATGTGGTGTGGGGGACGGCGGGTATGGTGAGTATGCCGGCGTCGAGCAGGAGGTCGAGCGTGAGTATCGCCAAGAGGCACAGGGCCAGCACTACCAGCAGTATTTTGCGGCGACGGCGTTGTAGCTGACCAATCGGCACCACGTAGGTGCCGGCGGCAATGTGCTGTTCGAGCTCGGCGCGGTGCGCGTCGGCGTTGACTGTTTCGGGCGGGGACAACTGTGCGTCTTGCTCGGCTGAGGTTTCGTCGCCCGGCGTCGATTGGTCTTCGGTTGCACCCGACGAAATAGGGGCAAACACCTTTTTGGTTTTAGACGGCGGTTGGAGCGGCGCTTCGGGCTCGGCAGCGGTCGCTGGTACAGGAGTTGACTGAGTAGGTTCGCTCAGGCGCTGTTTTGGCGTGTCGCGGGTGACAGACTGCTCTTGAGGCGCCGAGTCTTGTGGCGCGTCGGTGGCGGGCATGGGCTCTGCCGCATCTGCAACATCGGTCGTCGAGACAGCCGCAGCAGTCGTGTCTTGCGACGCACCTGCGGTTTCAGTAACCTCGGCTTCTTGCACAGCTGCCTCAGGCTCAGTCGCAGCATCGGCCCCAGCAGACTGGTCGGTGTCGCTCGCTGTTGCCGGAGGGGGCACGGTGCCTTTTGTGGTGTGCGCAATCGGTGGCACGCCGCTCGGACTGGCCGCTTCGCCCGATGGCTTTTCGCCGTCTGCCGCCGCGCCAACATCGTCTGGGGTAAGCATGGGGTCTATTTTCATAAATGGCCGATTGGTCACCAACACTGGTCGGCTGGTGGTTTCGGGCGGGGTGTTTTCTGTGTGTACCACATCCATCGCTTTACCTGGTTTTTTTGCAACCGCCACGCGGCTATCCTCCCGCCGCTTTGCGTTCACTTTGCAAGCGGTACGCTGCCTCGACAATAGCCGGGAACTGGTGGTAGTTTATGCTGGCTGCGCCCACTAGTGCGCCGTCGACCTCTGGGAGTTCGAGGTAGCTGCGCACATCGTGCTCGTTGACACTGCCGCCGTACAGCACACGCATGGCCCGCCCAGCACGCTTACCATACAGCTCGGCAACCTGCTGGCGTATGTAGCGTATTGAGTCTTGGGCGTCGCGCGGTTTGGCAACAATGCCGTTAAAGGTGCTAATAGCCCACACCGGTTCATAGGCAATCACAATCTGCTCGATATCTTTGCTCGTAAGGTTCATAAGCGCCGAGGTCAGCTGGTCGTGCAGCACTTGTTTGGTTTCGCCCGCGTCACGCTCTTGTTTGGTTTCGCCTATGCATATAATGGGCACAATGTCGTTACGCACCGCCGCCTGCACCTTGTCGCGTACCACGTCGAGGTTTTCGCCAAAATACAGTCGCCGAGCCGAATGCCCGATAAGCCCGTAGTGCACCAGGTCGCCCAGCATGGCAAAACTAACTTCGCCGGTGTAGTGGCCTTCGTCGATGTAAAATGCATCTTGCGCACACAGCCGAAACCGTCGCCGGTCAATCTCGAGGCTAATCGGCTGCAGGGCCAACGTGCTCGGTGCCAGCACCACCTCTACCGACCGATGGTGCGGAATACGCTGGTGCAGCCGGTGTACCAGCACACTTGCCTGATGCACGGTAAGGTGCATTTTCCAGTTGCCGACGATAAGAAACTTTTTATCCATAATGGTTACGCTTTAGTATACAGCTTTCGGTAAGTATTGTTCAACTGAGCCACAGTCACTTTTTTCGAAAAAGGTCTCGCTCCTTGTCCAATCTTTGATTGGCCAAAGACTGCTCACTCGGCTGAGGCAGCCTTTTTCGAAAAAAGTGACTGTGGCTCAGGTTGCTTATTTGTCTATGAACGTTCCTACTTGTTCTCGAGCGCCTCCACCCCAGGCAGTTTGCGTCCGCTCATTAGCTCGAGACTCGCACCACCACCGGTCGAAACGTGGTCAAAGCTGTGTGTCATGCCCTGGTCTTGCACAAACCCAACCGTGTCGCCGCCGCCAACAATGCTAAACGGCCGGTTACCAAACTGCCCGAGCATAGCTTCCATAAGCAGGTCGGTACCGTGGGCAGTCGGCCCCACCGGCCCCTGTAGGCTGCGTGTTTCGGTGACGCCCATGGTGCCATTCCAGACCACCGTTTCGGCCAGCTGCAACAGCCCGGCAATAAACGCTCCGCTAAACGGCCCAATGTCGAGAATCATTTCTTCGGCCGCCACCTGGCTCGCCTGGTGCACCGGGCGTTTGGGGTACGCCTCGATATCGGCAATCACATGAGCACTCCAGTCAACAATACGGGTCGGCGCCGCCGGGTCAAGCCGCTTGGCCACCACACCATCTTGCGGCAGGTAAAACACAAAATCACGCGTGCGCTTGACTTCGGTCACGGTGTGCATAATTTCTTTGGCCAGCGGCAAATCGTCTGGCTCGAGTTTGCTTTTGCCCACCGGCAGCCCACTGGCGTGTAAAAACGTGTTTGCCATCGCTCCGCCCACCACTACCGCGTCGGCTTTGTCGAGAAACCGCTGCAAAATTTCGATTTTGTCGGCAATTTTGGCCCCGCCTATCACCGCTACCAGCGGGCGTTTGGGGTGTTCCATGGCTTCAGTAATGGTGTCGACTTCTTTTTCGAGCAACAGTCCAGCCACACTCGGCAGGTGGTGCGTAACACCCTCGGTGCTAGCGTGTGCCCGGTGCACCACACCAAACCCGTCCTGCACAAACACGTCGCCGAGACTGGCCAGCTGTTTGGCAAACTCGGAGTCATTGGCTTCTTCTGCGGCGTAAAAACGCAGGTTTTCGAGCAGCAAAACCTGGCCAGGTTTGAGGTTTTTGGCGGCCTTTTCGGCTCGTTCGCCCACACAATCCGGGACAAAACTCACCTCTGTTCCCAGCAGCTTCCCAAGTGTTTTTGCCACGGGGAACAGGCTGTACGATGCGTTTGGCTTGCCCTCTGGCCGGCCAAGGTGCGAACACAAAATTAGCGCCGCACCGTGCTCGAGCAAATACTGTAGCGTCGGCACACTTTGTTGCAAGCGATAGTCGTCGGTTATGTTGCCACGCTCGTCGAGCGGCACGTTGTAATCGGCCCGCACCAACACCTTTTTGCCCGCAACATCGATGTCCCTGATCGTTTTTTTACTAAAGCTCATGTCCCCACCGAAATTAGGTTGTAGTTTGTAGTTTTTAGTTTGTAGGTTATAGGTTGTCGGAGATCTGACACACGTCCACTTTTTTCGCCCTCCAGGCGTTTGTAAGGGAAAAAATGCACAAGCACTTTTTCACCTTTGCTTCACCTACCAACCCCTTCGGTTGGAAAAAGCGGACGTGGGTCAGATAGGAGGCCTGTCATCCTGCTTATACTATAAACCACCCGCCCTAAACCACAAAACCAACCAGAACCACATACACTTTCTGAATGCCATCTTGAGTCTTTCGACTGCACTCAGGATAAACTCCGTCGAAAGATCCCGTTAGACATGCACTCGACGGGATCCCTCCACTTCGGTCGGGA